>CAIPGK010000562.1 GCA_903864575.1 uncultured Chloroflexota bacterium | reverse complement strand
GCGCAGCGAACGGTTGAATTCGGGGTTCAGTTGAAGTCGCTTCGGGAAGCCCGTCGCGTCTCCCAGAGCAAGCTCGCCGAGCGAGCGGATTTCGATCACAGCTATGTGAGCCGCCTCGAGAGCGGCGCCCGGATGCCAACCCGGGAGGCGGTCGAACGGCTCGCCGCGGCGATGATGCTGGCCCAGATCGAGGAAGACGCTCTGCTGGCGTCGGCCGGTTTCCTCCCGCGGGATGTCACGAGCCTGCTCTCCGATGAGCCTGCCCTCGGCGAGGTGCTCGATTTCCTGCAGGACGATGCGCTTCCGGCGGAATATCGCGACAACATGCGCCAGGTGCTTCGCCTGCTCGCCGAGCAGGCGCGGTTGGCGGTGAATGCCCGGCGCGCGCTCGGCGGCGTAGCCGCCTAGGGGCGATCCGCTGCGGGCGGAGCCTCCTCAGTGAGGGAATCAGGGATGGGGAAGTCGCCCGGTAGCGGAACTGGTCCGCTCCGGGCGCTTCGATTCGCCGCGATTGACCGGCGCTGTGAAACAGTCATCGTTGACTACTGAGCACTATCATGCACCGTGGTATTCAGCCTGGGTGGCCGGTCGGTGATGGCAGCAGCGGCCAAACAGCTATCATGAACGTACGATCGGGCGTTGCCGCCGCGCCCACGACCGCCGAGGAGATCGACTGTGGCTGAGTTCGCCCACCTGCACCTCCATACCGAGTACTCGCTGCTGGATGGCATGGGACGCACCAGCGAATACGTGGCGCGGGCGAAGGAAAGCGGAATCCAACATCTCGCGATCACCGATCACGGCGTCATGTACGGAGCGATGGAGTTCTACAAGCAGCTGTCGAAGGCGGGGCTGCACCCGATTGTCGGGATCGAGGCCTACCTCGCCGAGGGCAGCGCGGCAGCTCGGGAGCGCAAGTCATATCACCTCCTGTTGCTGGCCGAGAACGAAACCGGCTACCGCAATCTGCTCCGGCTGTCGTCTCGCGCCATGCTCGAGGGGTACTACTACCGGCCCCGCATCGACCTCGACATGCTCGCCCAGCACAGCGCGGGGATCATCGGGACGTCAGCCTGTCTGGGCGGTCCGGTGGCGAACAACTTCCTGCACGGGCAGCCCGAGAAGGCGAGGGACTACGCCGGCAAGCTTGCCGAGATTCTGGGACCGGATCGGTTCTTCATCGAGATCCAGGATCATGGCATCCGCGAGCAGATCGAAACAAACCGTGAGCTGATCCCGCTCGCCCGGTCTCTCAATTTGCCGATCGTCGGAACCAACGACGTCCATTACTGCAACCGTGACGATGCGTCTGCTCAGGAGTTGCTGGTCTGCGTGCAGACAAACACCACCATCCACGATGAAAAACGGATGAGGTCGGAGAGCGACCAGCTCTACCTGAAGAGCCCGGCGGAGATGGCTCGGGTCTTTGGCGAAGTGCCGGAAGCGCTATCCAACACGATCCGCATCGCCGAAATGTGCAGCCTGGACCTCGGGTTCAAGGGATACCACCTGCCGGAATTCCCGGTCGAGGCGGGTGTTTCGGCGGACCAGTATCTCGAGGATCTCTGTCGCGAGGGCGTCCGACGAAAGTACGGCACCGATGAGGGCGTGGTCGGCGAGCGGCTGGCCTATGAATTGGGCGTCATTCGCTCGATGGGCTTTACAAACTATTTCCTCGTCGTGTGGGATTTCGTCCGATTTGCCCGGGAGCAGGGGATTCTCGTCGGACCCGGCCGCGGCTCGGCGGCGGGCAGCATCGTGACCTATTCGCTCGACATCACCGCCCTCGATCCGCTCAAGTACGACCTCATTTTCGAGCGCTTCCTGAACCCCTCCCGAATCTCGATGCCGGACATCGACATTGACTTCGCCGACGACCGGCGTCACGAGGTCATCGAGTACGTCGTTCGGAAATATGGCGAGGACCGCGTCGCCCAGATCGTCACCTTCGGAACGCTGGCCGCAAAAGCGGCCGTTCGCGATGTCGGCCGGGCGATGGGAAGGACCTTCGCCGAAACCGACCGGGTGGCGAAACTGATCCCTGTCGGTCCGGGAATCACCATCGACTCCGCGATGGACAAGGTTCCGGAATTCAAGACCCTGTATGAGAGCGATGGCGAAGTCCGCGAGCTCGTCGACGCCGCTCGGAAGGTGGAAGGGATCTCCCGGCACGCGTCGACCCATGCCGCGGGCGTGGTCATCTCCCGCGACCCGCTAGTTGAGCACGTTCCGGTGCAGCGGGCAGGCGGCAAGAGCGAGGGAGAAGTCACGACGCAGTACCCGATGGGGGAGCTGGAAGCCCTCGGACTGCTGAAGATGGATTTCCTCGGGTTGCGGACGCTGACGGTATTGGGCAAGGCGGTGTCGCTGCTGAACGACCGCGGTGTGGACATATCCCTTGAAGAGATCCCGCTGGATGATCCGGTCGCCTACGACGCGCTCTGCCGGGGGGAGACCGTTGGCGTCTTCCAGCTCGAAGGTGGAATGACTACCCGGATGACGGTGGACGTCGAACCCAAGAGCTTCGAGGACCTGATCGCATTGATGGCGCTGATCCGGCCGGGGCCGATGGAAATGGCCCCGGATTACATATCCCGCAAGCACGGTCGCACCCCGATCGTCTACATGCATCCGGACATGGAACCGATTCTCGCCGAGACGTACGGCGTCGCCCTCTATCAGGAGCAGGTGATCCGGATCGCCAACTCGCTCGCCGGGTTCTCAATGGCCGAGGGTGACGGCCTGCGCAAGGCCATGGGCAAGAAGTTGCCCGAAGAGATGGCGAAGTATCGCGACCGGTTCGTGGATGGCGCGGCCGAGAAGGGGATCGCCCGGGGTCTGTCCGGCGACATTTTCGACCTGATCGAGCGATTCGCCGGATATGGCTTCAACAAGGCCCACAGCGCCGCCTATGCCGTGATTGCGGCACAGACGGCCTACCTGAAAGCGAACTACCCGGTCGAGTTCATGGCCGCGCTGCTCTCGTCGGAAATCGGGAATACCGACAAGCTGGTTTCGAATGCCGCCGAGTGCCGACGGGCCGGTATTCCCGTGTTGCCGCCAGACATCAACCGGAGCGGGGTGGAGTTCACGGTCGAAGCCGACGAGCATGGGGTTCCAGGTGTTCGCTGGGGACTGAGCGCGGTCAAGAATGCCGGCGAAAACGCGGTTCGCTCCATCATCGCGGCCCGCGCCGAGGCCCCTGACGGCGCGTTCGCCAACCTCGACGAGTTCTGCGAGGAAGTCGACTGGACGACTGTCAACAAGCGCGTGGTCGAGTCGCTGGCGAAATGCGGCGCCCTGGACACCTTCGGGCCGCGTGGATCTGTGATCGCCGCGCTCGAAACGGTGGTCTCTGCCGGCCAGAAGCGGCAGAAAGCGAGTTCCCGAGGCCAGATCAGCCTCTTCGGCGGCGGTGAATCCGAGCGGGTTGCCGCAACCCCCCTGCCGCCTGCGACCGTCACCGGGCGGGAATTGCTGACCTGGGAGAAGGAACTTCTCGGACTCTACATGAGCGACCACCCGCTCGGTCATGTCTTCGGCCCTGGCTCGCCGATGCCGCGCGGCATCACTCCGGTGATCGATCTCGATCAGCGGGTCGGGACCGGTCCTGCCAAGGTCGTGGTGATGGTGACTTCGATCCGGCGGATCACGACCAAATCCAATCGCACCATGGCGATCGCCGAGGTGGAGGATCTCACCGGATCGGTGGAACTTGTTCTCTTCCCCGAAAGCTATGACCGCTTCGGCGCCGCGATCGTGCCGGATGCGATCCTCGAGATCACGGCGAAGGTCGAACGTAGGAACGAGGCGCTGCAACTCGTCTGCGAGAGCATCGCGAACGAGATCTCCCTTCCCGCGGCGCCTTCCGCGCCCGTCCGCACGGTCCACGTGCGGCTGGCGGCCAGCAGCGACCAGTGGCAGGACGTGTCGCTGATGAACAGGGTCGCGGCTGCGCTCAGGGAGTTCGACGGTGACGATGTACTTGTTCTCCACGTACCGACCGAGCGGGGGCTGGTCAGCCTCCGGAGCCGGAGCCGCAAGGTGAACTGGTGCGACGAACTGACGGCGGTGCTTGCGGACATCCCTGGCGTGGCTGCCGTGTCGCTCGAGGATCCCGCGGCTCCCGCGGAGCGGGTCGCGTCCTGAACGAGGTCGACGATCAGCCGCGGGAGGCCAGCCACGCGAGCAGTCGGCTGGTCTCCCATGTGTTGATGACCGCGTCGCGCTGAACCCAGGCTTGCCGGGCCACCGCGATCCCATACTCCATGTTGGCGAAACCGCCGGGATGGTGGGCATCGCAATTGATCGTGAGCAGGCATCCCGCCGCCACCGCGGCCTCTGCGTGGGCGGGCTTCAGGTCCAGCCGCGCGGGGTCGGCGTTGATCTCGAGCGCGGTCCCGGTTTCTGCGGCGATGGCGAAATAGCGGGGCCAGTCGAAGTCTCCCGGCGAGCGACGCTCGATCAACCGGCCACTGGGGTGGGCGATGATGTCGACGTTCGGATTGCGCAGGACCCGCTCGACACGCGCCATGAGTTCATCGCGCGGTTGACGCAGACCGGTATGAAGAGACGCGACCACGATGCTCAGCGCGGCGAGGGTCGGGTCGTCGAAATTGAGCGCGCCGTCTCGGTCCACCTCGACCTCGGATCCCGCGAGCAGGACAGGGTCGCCCGATTCGGCGTTGATTTCCGCTCTCTGGGCGGTCAACCGCGCGACGTCAAGCCCGTTGGCCACCCCCAGACCGCCGCTGTGGTCGGTGATGGCGAGGAACCGGTAGCCGCGGTCCCGTGCCGCGGCGGCCATTCCGCCGATCGGAGCTGCCCCGTCGCTCCAGGTGGAGTGGCAATGGAGTTCGCCGCGAATGTCCTCGATGCGGATCAGCGCCGGGATCTCCGCGGTGCGGGTGAACTCCGGACCGCCCAGCCGGAGCTCCGGAGGAATCCAGGGCAATCCGGCGGCGGCGTAGACCGCCGGTTCATCAGGCGCGTGGTCCGGGAGCGGACCGATCCGCTCGAGATGGACTGCCGGTCCGGTGGCGCGGACGAGAACCGTGCCGAACCGTTCCGGCGTCGCCAGAAAGATGTCAGCCTCGATGCCGCTCTGGAGTGCCACCCGCAACGCGTCATATCCCTGAGATATGACCCGCCCTATTGCCGGAGCCGCCACGATCCTGCCAATGGTTCCCGGGTGGTCCCGCGATTCGACCACGATGTCCAGATCCGCGGCCGTCTCGCAGTAGCGGCGCACGCTCCCCGCGATCTCGACCCTCATGTCGGGGAGCAGGGCGCGAATAGCGCTTGCGAACGCGCGGGCAGCCGGCAGCGCCGAACCGATCGGCATTCGTCCGGTGCGCTCCTTCAGCGCATCGAGGCCGGCAAGAACGGTGACTTCGGTCCTTGCTCCGAGACCCTTCGCGGCGCGAATCCTGCCGTCAATCGCCGCCCGCTCCAGATCGGCCAGATCTGCGATGCCGAGTTCCCGGTGGAGCTTCATTGCGGTTTTCGCGCCGATGCCAGGGAGCGTCAGGATACCGGCAAGTGAGGGCGGGATTGCGGCCGCAAGGTCGTCGAACGGCTGGTGGCTCCCGCTGGAGACCAGGTCGGTGACTGCGGCCGCGATGCCTTCCCCCACGCCCGGAATGGTGCGCAGGCCTGCGGCGCCTGCGACGGATGCGACCGGTTCCGGCCAGTCCCGTATCGATTCCGCTGCCGCACGATAGGCGCGGGCGCGAAACGGGCTTTCTCCGGCAAGCTCGAGCAGGTCCGCATGGGAGAACAGCGCCGCGGCGATTTCGGCGTTCGTGATGGGTGGCATGGTCAGGATCTCCGGACTGCTGACGTCAGGCGATCGACGCGCGTTCGGCGTTCTCCGCTCGCTGAAGCCGACGTATGACCGTGCTGGCATCGTCCGCAACAATGTAGAGCGCATCGTCCGGGCGCAGCACCCGGAGCACGGCCGTGATCGCAGCGGACTCGCTTTCAGCGTGGATGATGACGGGCGGGAGGTCGTTCTGCGCGACACCCTGCATGATCGCCGCTGCGCGCTCCGGGTGTTCCTTTTCGCCATGCATCACGAGAAGACCACCGCCCCGTCCGAGCAGCCGGCCCGTTTCGGGGAGGTCGGAGATGGGAACCGGCAACGCCGCGCCGATGACATGAACCTGGCGCGTAGCGGCCAGATGCCCGACCGCCCGCAAGGGAACCCGCATGAACCACGGCTGCGTCGGCAGGTCGACGATAGCCGTCGCGCCGCGCACGTGGAAGAGATTGAATGAGCCCGGCAGCGCCATTGGGTCGGGACGGTACGCTTCGATCGCGCGCGCGAGCGTGGTGCTTTCCACCCCGCAGG
>CAIPGK010000561.1 GCA_903864575.1 uncultured Chloroflexota bacterium | reverse complement strand
CAACGAAACCTATTACCGTCACATTCAGGCTGCGGTGAACCACGGGCCAAACATCGTCATCGACGACGGCGCCGACGTGGTGACGATGCTCCATACGGAGCGCAAGGACCTGCTGCCGGCCATCATCGGCGGCACCGAGGAGACGACGACGGGCGTCATTCGCCATCGCGCGCTGCTGAAGGACGGTCTTCTGGCTTTCCCGATGATCGCGGTGAACGACGCGGAAACGAAGCACTTCTTCGATAACCGCTATGGCACCGGCCAAAGCACGATCGATGGCATCCTGCGGGCAACGAACATCCTGCTGGCGGGGAAGGTCGCCGTGGTCGCCGGGTATGGCTGGTGCGGCAAGGGAATCGCGATGCGGCTGCGTGGCATGGGCGCGCGGGTCATCGTGACCGAGATCGAGCCGGTCCGCGCTTTGGAAGCGGCGATGGACGGGTTCACGGTGACCTCGATGGACCGGGCGGCTGCTCAGGCAGACTTCTTCATCACCGCCACCGGCAACATCAACGTGATCGACCGCAACCACTTCGCCCAGATGAAGGACGGCGCGATCCTCGCCAACTCGGGCCACTTCAACAGCGAAATCAACATCAAGGCGCTGGAGGAGATGTCGGGCGAGGGGCGGCGAACGCTGCGGCCCTACGTCGAGGAGTTCCAGCTCGCACAGGACCAGCGCGTGATCGTGTTGGGTGAGGGACGGCTCATCAACCTTGCCGCGGCGGAAGGCCATCCGGCCAGCGTGATGGACATGAGCTTCGCCAATCAGGCCCTGGCAGCGGCGTATCTCGCCGAATACGGCAAGACGCTGGAGCCGGGCGTCTACCCGGTTCCTCGTGAAATCGACCAGGAGATCGCGGAACTCAAGCTCGCCGCGATGGGGATCGACATCGATCGCCTGAGCGCGGACCAGGAGCGCTACCTGACCTCGTGGGAGGGAGGAACCTGATCGACGCCCCCGCCCGCACTTGCGTGGCGGACGATGGCGCCCGACCAGACCGGAGGAATGGAGCAATGACTCAGGCGAGCGGAACCTTCGCCACGGCGGATTCCCTGTTGTTCACCTCGGAATCGGTGACTGAAGGGCATCCCGACAAGGTGTGCGACCAGATTTCCGATGCGGTGCTCGACGCCATCCTGGCCGAGGATCCGGACGCGCGTGTCGCCTGTGAAACAGCGACCACCACCGGCCTGATTCTGGTCTTTGGCGAAATCACCACCAAGACCTACGTGAACATCGAGAAAATCGTCCGGCAGGAATTGCAGCGCATCGGCTACAGCGGCCAGGCTGCCGGATTCGACGCAGCCTCCTGCGGGGTGCTGGTCTCGATCAAGGAGCAGAGCCGAGAGATCTCGGCTGGCGTGACCGATTCGCTGGAAAACCGCGACGGCGAGGAGGTCGACAAGTACGACCTGACGGGCGCCGGCGACCAGGGAATGATGATCGGTTTTGCCTGCAACGAGACGGCGGAATACATGCCTCTGCCGATCTCGCTGGCGCACCGCATCTGCCAGCGGCTCTCCGAGGTTCGGCGGTCGTCCGAGATTCCCTACCTGTTGCCTGACGGCAAGAGCCAGGTGACGGTCGAGT
>CAIPGK010000560.1 GCA_903864575.1 uncultured Chloroflexota bacterium | reverse complement strand
GTGCCACTGCGAGTACATCAAGCCGTTATCGGCAAGCTTCTGCAGGGTTGGCATGTTGATGCGGCCGCCGAACGGCGACCACGCGGCCAAGCCGGTATCATCGTAGAGAACGATCAGGACGTTCGGAGCGCCCTCCGGCGCATGCGGCGACAGATAGGGTGTCCAATCCGGTTTGGAATCCCGGACATCCAGATTGATTACGCCGTTGAACTGCTTGGTCACGCGCGCTTCCTTTCGTGCACACGACTGACGGGGAACGGAAAACCTGGAACGTGGGCAGGGGAGGCTTCATGTCCGCCAGAGACCGCAACCCACCGGCGCTGCTCGCCCCCGAGGCTCGTCTCGGCCCAGTTTGGAGCCAACACGACAACCCGAGGGGAGAATGCCCACCGATAACGCATAATAGGGATGCAGTGCCCCGCTGCCATCCCTCCTCTGGAGGGACTTCCGGGGGATAGCAGGATCCGAACCACGGGCGCCGGGCTGTCCGAAGCGCCTCGTTCCCGACATCGATGGCTGATACCGCCATGGCTGGGCGCGGATGGCCCGGCGAAGCGTCAGCCGGCGCTCTCGTTCAAGCACCATGGACCATCGGGACCAGTGAATACGGTCCGGCGACAGGACGGCGATGATGGCAGATTTCAGCGTCAAGCCTCCAGGTCAGGATGGGACGATCCGGCAGTTGCCCTCGCCTACGCGACCGCAAGCGGCGCTCCATCGGCGCCTCCTCGCGATCCCGCGCATCGTGGGACCGCACATTGACCGCCATCTGCTCCATCACCAATCGATTACGGACGGGCATCCGCTGACCGTCGTTCACGCGCCATTCGGCTCCGGCAAAACGACCCTCGGAGTCAAGCTCGCTTCATCGTCGCGCGTTCCGGTCGCCTGGCTGACCATGTCCACCACCATTGACGAACCGATCGCGTTTCTCCATCACCTCTGGACGGCGATCGGGGGGGCGTTGTCGACTGAAAATCCGGCATTCCCGCTGGCTCCATCCGCGATCGGGGCGGAAGTTGCCGGCGGCGCGATGAGCGATGCCCTGATCGAAACTGGCGCCGAGGTCCGCCTGCTGATTGACGACGCCCATCGGATCACTGATTCAGGATGTCTTCGCATTGTTACCGATCTCGTCCTGCACGCTCCGCCGGGATTGCGGGTGATCCTTCTCGGGCGCTCCGCCCCGGCCATTCCCATGAGCACCCTCCGCCTCAAGGGATTGCTTGGCGAACTTGGGCCGTCCGACCTTGCGCTGGATTCCGCCGAGGCGTTCGCGCTCTCCCGGACACTCGCGCCGACGCTCGACGAGCAGCAGGTCGAAGCCATTCGCGAACGGACCGCCGGTTGGATCGGCGGAATGCGGATGGCGCTCTCGATCGCCTCGGCATCTGACAGCGACCAGGCCATCGACTTTCCCGGTATGGATACCATCGCGGAGGACGTCCTGGCCGAGTTCGATCCGGGCGTCCGCCGATTCGTGGCCGCGATCTCCATTCTGGACGAGCTCGAGATTTCGGCTGTCCAAGCCATCGCCAGCACCGAACTCGATGCCGAAAAGGTCAAATCCACCATGGAGACGCTGGCGCTGCTGGGCTACGTGCAGGACCTGTCAGGCGCGGGCCAGCACCGCCCCACGCTTCATCCCGCAGTGCGGCAGGCGCTACGGCAACGTCTCGTCAACGGCCCACAGTCCGATCGACAGGTGGCACATCAGCGCGCTGCTCACTGGTTCGAGCGCTCCGGTCAAACGCGGGAAGCAGTCCGCCATGCGCTTGCTGGAGATTTGCCCGGCGAGGCGTGCGACATCATCGAGCGCGCGTTGCCCGAACTGCTGAACCGTGAAGAATGGCGTGTCGTGGATGACCTGCTCCAGCTGGTCCCGGTCGACAAACGCGCGCAGCGGCCCCGGCTACAAGTCGCCTCGGCATGGGTGTCACACCTCAGTGGCCGGTTCGAGCCGATCCTCGAAATGGAGCAGCAAGCGCTCAAGCACCTTGCGCTCGGAGCATTGCAGCCCGGCGACCAGCAGGAGATTCCCGCACAGTTCACCCTGCTCAAGTTCGCCAACTCGCTACTGGTCGAGTCCGATCCCGAGGGGGCGCTGTGCGACATCCGGAACGCAAGGAGGCTGATCCCGCAGGATCAACGGCTTGCCCGCGGGCTGGGGTCCCTGCTCGAAGGTTGGGCGCTCGCCAGTTGTGGCAGGTTCGACGAATCGACCCGGGTGATGGGGAATGAAATTGCCCGCCAGAGTGAGACCATCGACGCCTGCTCGATCAGGCCGATGATCGGCCTCATGTTCACTTACCGGGTTGGCGGCAACATCGGCGCGTGCGAACGGTCCGCCGAGGATGTAGTTGCCCTCGCCGGCGCGAACGACCTGCCAGTCAGCCGTGGCTGGGGCCTCTGGCTTGCAGGGCTCATGGCCTATGAGCAGGATGATCTGCCGCTCGCCGAGGCGCGACTCTCCGGGATGGAAGCGATCGGAGACATCGCTCACCTCCTTGCGCTCCGCGAAGCCATGTTCTGCCTTGCGATGACCCGGCTTGCGTTGGGGCGCCCGGACGATGCAATGGCGACCGTTCGGCGATTGCGCGATTTCGTTCTTGACCGTCACTCGGCGGGCATCCTGCCGGGCATCCGCTCGTTCGAGGCTCGGCTCTCGTTACAACTCGGTGATCTTCCTGCCGCCCGCGCATGGCTCGCATCGTCCCAGCCGACGCCAGCGAACACCAACCTCCTCGCCTTCGAGCACGAGGCCCTCACCCGGGCCAAGGCGTTGATTGCAACCGAAGGCATGGCCGGGGTGGCCGAGGCACGGCGCCTGATCGACGTGGTTCGGACGCGGGCACACCACGCCCACAGTCGGTCCGTCGCGATCGAGATGCTCGCCCTTTCGGCGGTCACCAATCAGACCGCGGGAAATCAGACCGCCGCTCTGGCCGACCTTGCGACATCGCTCGACCTCGCCGGCGGAGACCGCTACATCCGGACCTACCTCGAACATGGGCAGGCGATCCTCCCCATCCTCGCTCGGCTCGATCCGGCCAGGCATCCGCATGCCGCGGATCTCATGCGACGCATTGCCAAAGAGCCACCGGCCGAATCCGCCCCCCCGCCACCGCTCCGTCAGGCGCACGATCGGGAGTCGATTCTCTCGGTGCTCACCATTCGCGAGGCCGAGGTGCTCGAACGGCTAACCCGGCGCCTCACCAACGCGGAGATCGCCGAAGAGTTGTCGATCTCGCTGCAAACGGTCAAGAGCCACGCTGCCAACATCTATGGAAAACTCGGGGTCATCTCCCGGCGGGAGGCGATCATCGCCGCCGAGTCCTACGACATGGGCACCTTCGATTCGTCAACACCAAAACCGCTCAACGTCCGCCGATTGCAGCCCTCGCCCGGAGACCATTGACTCCTGACCTTCGTTCCAGGGCGACACAGCCAACCACCACCGCAACAGGAAGAAACCACCCCGGAGCGGTTTGCTCCGGGGTGGTTTCTTTCCGCACAACCATGCGGATGTTCGTGGGGTGCCTTACGGGGCACGATCCCGTAACCTCCTGTTCCACAGACAGGCGCTCTGCCAATTGAGCTAAAGGCACCGTAGGTGAGGACGGAACAGGGACGTAAGCCGGGTTCTGTTCGTGACGGTCATCTCTCTCGGTCCGTGGGGACCGGTCACGTCGTCGCCTTCGTGACTGCTCTCGACTTCCGGCCTCGGCGAGCAACCTGATAACGGCCGATTCGGAGATTGCTGCGGGGAGGATTGCCCTTTTCACCCCGGCTTGCGCCGGTCATGGTCACTGTTGCTCTGGCGCGGCACACCGCGCTCCAATCTGGACTGTCGACGCCGAAGCGCCTCCCTGGCTTTCACCAGGCACCCTCGCTCTGCGCAGCCCGGACTTTCCTCTGATCGTGCCGATCAGCGACCGTCCAACCTGTTCTCATCCTCGGTTGTAAAGGTACACGCTTCCCCGCAGTTGTGCATCCGGGAGGATGGATTCCGTGCTGGGAGCGATGGTGCCGAAGGGGAGATTTGAACTCCCACGGGGTTACCCCCACTACGCCCTGAACGTAGCGCGTCTGCCGGTTTCGCCACTTCGGCTTGAGTTGTCTGCACCTCGGAGCCGACCGCGGGACTCGAACCCGCGACCTGCTGTTTACGAAACAGCTGCTCTACCAGCTGAGCTAGGTCGGCAAGCTTAGCAGCCCCCGAGGGCGTCGCGAGCATAGCATGCCAGCCCGAGCGCGGCAACCCGCCCACCACTCACCGCAGTTTCACGATCCACTCGATCGGCAACGTCACGCTCTCGACATCGTCCCGCTCGCGAATCATCCGCTGGAAGGCGCTGCAATCGTGGGAAACGACGTTGTCCGCCAGGATCACCCCACCGGGACGAACGAGCCCGACGCCAGCCGCGAACAGGTC
>CAIPGK010000559.1 GCA_903864575.1 uncultured Chloroflexota bacterium | reverse complement strand
CTCGGAATCAGACGCGACGCCGCCTCGCTCGCCCGCGCGATGATCATCTTCGGCTTCACCGACGCCCAGATCGAGCGCTCCGGCGAGACCGGGTCCGAATACGTCTACACCCCCTTCTGGGATGGCGTCGTCGCCGACAGCTGCGCCGCCGCCGAGGACGAGCTCGGCTTCGACCTCGTCCAGGACCTCACCGACGAGGGCCGCATTCTCCCCCTCTCGGCCGTGCTGGACATCGCCCGCGGCTGAGCTACCGGCGTTATCCGGACCGCCCATCGGCGCCTGAACATGAGCGCAGGCCCGGCGCATGAACGCCGGGCCTGCCCGCGATCGACGCACCATGCCCGCCACAGGGGGAGCACGGCGTGACGGCGCGTGGAACGCCGATTTGCGGGGCCGGGAACCGGATCATGCAGGCGATCCGGTTCCCGGCGATGCATCAGTCACCGGCCTTCAGGCTGGCGAGGTCCGCGGCGAGCGCGTCGTTCCGGGCGGCGAGTTCCTGGATCGCGCCGATGAGCACCGGGACCAGTTTGGCGTAGTCCAGCGCGTACTCCTTCCCGTTGCCGCCGTGGACGACCGATGGCACGACCGGCTCGACCTCCTGAGCCAGCAGCCCGAACTCGCGCCGCTCGCCGAAGCGGCTCGTGTCCTTCCATTGATAGGTGACGGGCCGCAAGGCGGCGACCGTCCCCAGCGCGCCACGGACCGGCTCGATGGCCGTCTTCAGGGTGGCGTCCGACGGCACCACGACGTTGTTCGCCTTGACGTTGCCGTCGACATCCAGCTTCTCGTCCGGCGCCTTGATGCCAATCCCGATCTTGCCGGTGCTGATAATGTCGCTGAAGCCGTCGAGTGTGGTGCCGTAGATGAGGTTGCCGATGCTCAACTGGAAGCTTCCCGCCGTGTCGGCCAGCCCCGCGCCGCAGCCGATGACGATGTTCCTGTCGCCCGTGGTCGAGTAGTAGCCGGCTTGCGATCCAATGAAGGTGTTTTCGTGGCCGGAACCCAGGAATTCAGCGGCACTGAATCCAATGGCCACGTTGAGCCCATCGTCGGTGCTGTTCGAGTTCCATCGGTACAGCGCTCTCCTGCCGACCGCCGTGTTGGCGGAGCCGATCTGGAGATTCTCGAGCGCGCTGGAACCGACGGCGGTGTTGTTGGGGCCGTTGGCGAGTTTCATCAGCGCGAACGAACCGATGCCGGTGGAGTGGCCGGTGTACGAATCGCCATTCGGCGCGACATTGCCGGCAGCCAGTCCCACATACAGGCTGTAGGTGTCGCCGTCGTCGATCCGGAGCAACTCGTAGCCGTCCGGATTCGTGAACATCAGAAGGGGCTCGGCGGCGCTTGCGCCACGCTGGAAGGTCGAAATCGGGCCGGTGACGCCAGCCTTCACATGCAGGGCGGCCTGCGGCGCGCTGGTGTTGACGCCGACGAACCCGGTGGTTTCGTAATCGAAGAAGAAGGTCCCGGTGCCCCCAAAGACGCTCCCATCGCTGTACTGGATCGCTCCCGTCGGGCCAACCGGGATGCCCACGCCGGTGGGACCGGTCGGACCGGTCGGGCCAGGAGGGCCAGTCGAGCCGGTCATACCGGTCGGTCCGGTCGAGCCGGTCGGTCCGGTCGGTCCGGTCGGTCCGGTCGAGCCGGTCGGTCCGGTCGAGCCGGTCGGTCCGGTCGGTCCGGTCGAGCTGGTCGGACCAGTGCTCCCCGTCATGCCGGTGGAGCCGGTCGGGCCGCTAAAGCCCGTGGGTCCGGTGAGGCCCGTTGCGCCAGTCGGACCGGTACCCCCCGTCGGACCGGTACCTCCCGTCGGACCGGTATCCCCCATCGGACCGGTATCCCCCATCGGACCGGTATCCCCCATCGAACCGGTATCCCCCGTCGGACCGGTATCCCCTATCGGACCGGTTGCGCCGGTCGCGCTTGCGCCGCCCGCTGGTCCGGTTGGCCCGGTGCTGCCGGTCACGCCGGTGCCGCCCGTCGGGCCAATCGGAGTCTGGCAGGTCCCGTGGAGGCAGGCGAGCCCCGTACAGCACTCCCGCCGCTGGGCGCAGGGATTCCCCTTGCTCTTGCAACGGCAGCGGCCATTGTCACAGTAGCGGGTGCAGCAATCCTGGTCGGCCGCGCAACGATTGTCCTTGCTGGACCCGTCGCCGCATGGCCCCGCTGGCTTGGGCTTGCCCTCCCCGTCCGCCACGGGTCCGGCGGGGCCGGTGGCGGACGGGGCGGCGGACTGCGGATCGGCCCCCGATTTCTCCGCGCGGG
>CAIPGK010000558.1 GCA_903864575.1 uncultured Chloroflexota bacterium | reverse complement strand
GGAGCAACCGTCGGAACCGATCCCGAGTTCGTTTCGATGATTCGCGAACTGATCGTCGAGCGCATGACGAACAACCCCGAACGGCGTGCTCTTGGCCTCCGCGGACCGAACCATGACATCTGCCCGGTGAATTGCTGCCTGAGTGGAGCTGGCCGCCCTGCCGCTTCGGCGGCGGCCAACTGACCGAGCCGGTCTCGAATCACCGTCGCCCGTCCGGTGCGACAATCCCGAACAGCGGGAAGATCGCTGCCCGAATCGGGCGGCTGCGTGCGTGAGGCTCTGGCCATGACGAATTCGGTTCTTCCTCCCGAGGCGGACGTGGTCGTGATCGGCGCGGGCGCATTTGGCTACGCGACCGCCTGGCAACTGGCACGCAACGGTGCTGGCCGTGTCCTCCTGCTCGACAAGGGCACGCCTGGCGATGGGAGTTCCGCCCGAGCAGCGGGACTGTTCAAGACTGTCCAGGCCGACGAATCGCTGACTCGCCTCACACTCCGGAGCCGGCAGCTTGTGCTCGATTTCGAGGCGACGACCGGCGTACCTCTTCCGGTCATTCGGTCCGGAAGCATCCTCGCCGCCCGCACCCCCGCTCACGCGGACCTCATCCGAGCCGAGGTCGCCCATTCAATGGGGTGGGGCGTCGATCTCTCCCTTGTCGATGCCGCCGAGACGCGGCGCATCGCCCCGTACCTCGATCCCCGCGCGTTCACGATCGCCGTGCATTGCCCCGGCGACATGTATGTCGAGGAACCACCGACGATGCTCGCCGCCGTCCATCGCGCCGCCGAGCTGGCCGGGGTGACGATCATCGGGGATACCCCGGTCACCTCGATCGGCGTGGAGCGCGGACGGGTCACCGGGGTGGAAACGTCTCGTGGGTCTGTCGCGGCAACGGTCGTCGTCGATGCTGCCGGGGCGTGGGCGCGCCGGATCGGCGCGACCGGCGGCGCGAGGGTGCCCTTGGTGGATGTTCGCCATCAGTTCTCCATCAGCCAGCCAATCCCGGGGATCGACTCCCACATGCCGATCACCCGCATCATCGACGCCTCGGCCTACATGCGCCCATGGGCTGGGGGTCTCATGTTCGGGAGCTTCGAGGCCGCCCCGGTCGCGATGGAGCCACAGGTCGGCGCCTGGGGCATCGGCGATCTCGAACTCGATCCAGCGGTGCCCACCGCCACTGGCGCGGACATCGCCGCTCAGGCGCCTGCCATCCGAGGCGTCGGCGTCGCCGAGGTCCGGGGAGGGCTGCTGACCATGACGCCTGATGCCCGGTTCCTCGCTGGCCCATCGCCCGAGGTCGCGGGGCTCTGGTTGAACACCGGCTGCAACGGCAGCGGTTTTTCCTTCGCGCCGGCCATTGGCGAATCACTCGCGAGCTGGATCCTTACCGGTGAGCCGACGGTCGACATGGAGAACCTCGACCCGCGCCGGTTTGCCGGATCAACCTTCAGCGATGACGAATTGCGCCGGAAGGGCCTGTGGCAGTACGCCAATTACTACACTCCTCCGGATGTCGCGGCGGCGAGTGGAATCACCGGCGTCGACGCGGTGAACTGAATGCGGGAGCCGCCTCGGCGGATTCCGTTATCTATCGCAGGGCTGAACCACGAGATCGGATGGCTCCACCGGCAGCTCGTCTCCGAGCAACTGGACCGCGATGCGGGACGCCTCCGGCGATGCCCCGGTGGTGAACAACCGCAGCGATCCACCACGATCCCGGCCGCATCGCGTCCCAGCGGCCGCGACCAGTCCGCTAACCCGCGTCCCGATGGCATGGCCCGAGTCGATTACGGCCACGTCGCGTCCCGCGCAGGCCTCGATCGCTCCCCGGAGAAACGGAAAGTGAGTGCAGCCAAGCACAATGACATCCACGCCTGACGCGAGGGGGCCGCCGAGCACGTCGCGAATAGCGGCCTCAGCCACAGGTCCATGTGTCCAACCGCGCTCGACCAACTCGACCAGCCCCGGCGCGGCGACGACCTCCATCGCCACCCCGTCGGCATGAACGCGGATCAGGTCGGCAAGGTAATCGGAAGCCGCCGTCGCCGGCGTCGCCAGAACCGCAATTCGGCGCGTCCTCGACAGCTCGGCGGCTGGCTTGACCGCGGGGACGACCCCGACGATCGTCAGCTCAGGGTACTTGCTCCGGATTTCGGCAAGCGCAAGGGCGCTCGCGGTGTTGCAGGCGATCACCACGATCTTCGCGCCTCGGTCCGACAGCCACCCGGTCAGCGCCAGCGCGCGTGCAACGATGGTCGCCTCGTCGCGGCCACCGTATGGGCACCATGCGTGATCCCCAACGTAGACGAGATCGGCGCAGGGAACCGCGCGACGAACGGCCCCTGCGATGCTCAGGCCGCCCCATCCCGAATCGAATAGCCCGATGACGGGGCGATCTTCCGACGTTTTGACCCATTCCCGAGATGCCTGCACCACCAGTTCGTCCCGCCGCTCCATGCCCGTCGCGACGCGTGCGCGGCGACGGTCGGGTATCCTGACGTCCGAAGGGTACGATGCGCCGCGACACCGATGCGGCCACACGGGAGCATTCCATGACATCCGAGAAGTTTCTCGTAACCGGGGCATTCGGCTGCATCGGCGCATGGGCAGTCAAGCGATTGGTCGACGAAGGCGTATCCGTCGTTACCTACGATCTGCCGGGAAGGCCTGCTCGCCTCGAACTCATCATGGACCCGGCGGACCTCGCAAAGGTGGACATCGTCGCAGGGGACATCACCGATGCCCCAGCTTTCGAGCAGGTCGTCGTCGACAAGGGCATCACCAACATCATCCACCTGGCCGCGCTGCAGGTACCCTTTGTCCGCGCCAACCCGATCCTCGGCGCGCAGGTGAACGTGGTTGGATCAGCGGTCGTCCTCGAAACCGCAAAGCGGCACGCCGCGCAGGTCAACGGCGTCGCCTACGCCAGTTCCATCGCCATTTATGGTCCTGCCGACCTGTATGAGCGCGGCGCGCTGCCGCACGATGCCCGGCACTTTCCGGTGACCCTCTATGGT
>CAIPGK010000557.1 GCA_903864575.1 uncultured Chloroflexota bacterium | reverse complement strand
GCGCCGCCGCCGGCATCGCCCACGAGCTCGCCCGCGCCTACTCCCACGATCCCGCCGGCTATCGTAACCGCAGCCAGGACCGGTCTCCCTGCGGGGCCGGGCCGCGAGATGGTCCAACAGGTCTGCACCAGCTGCCATGCCATAGGCATGGTCACCGCCAACGGCCGGACCTCGGACGGCTGGGCCGAGATAATCGATCGGATGATGGGCCTCGGGATGGAGGCCAGCGACGAGGATCTCCAGACCGTGCACGCTTACCTGACGAGAGAGTTTCCCCCGCGACGGGTGAACTGACGCAAGCCGTCCGGAGCTCGTTTCTTCTGCGGCCAGTCTTTAAGTGAGTAACCGATGACCAATGCGCTCTTGGCCGGAATGGGCGCCGAAGATCGGATGGCCCTCATGGCCGTTGGCCAGAAGCGCGCCTTCCTGCGTGGACAGTTGATCGGAGCCGCCGGCAACCCGATCAATGCGGTGCTGTTCGTCGAAAGCGGATCTGTGGCCGCGATGGTTCCGTTGAAGAGCGGCGAGGCCGTTGAAGCCTTTTCAATCGGCGATGAAGCCGTCACCGGTGGCTGGGCTGGCCAGACTCACGGAGCCTATCGTCTGGTGACGAAATCCGATGTCACCGGACTGGCCGTTGACATCCGAAGTCTGGCCGCCGTCACAGAGCGGCGTTTTGGGGTGTGGGCCGTCCTGCTCGACTATGGCGTCCGGCTATCGGTCGAATTGGCGCAGAATGCGGTCTGCAATCTCACCCATCGCACCGATGAACGCCTTTCGAAATGGCTGTTGCGGCAGCACGATCGCCTCGGCACGGAGCCCGTTCACGAGACTGTCGCCGGCGTTGCACAGATCCTCGGCATTCAGCGCAAGGCGGCCCGCGGCGTGCTCGAGGCGTTCCGGGAAGCCGGCGCGATCGAAACCACACGGGGGTCGTTGAAGATCGGCGACCGCACTGCCATCGAAGCGCGCGTCTGTGAGTGCTACGCAGCGTCCCGGTCCGTGCGCGACAGGCGCATGGCGGCGTCCATCGAGTTTGGTCAGCTTGCGGCCGGCGGCGGCCGGCGGACTGTTGGGGCGGCATGATCCAGGACGTTCCCCAGGGCCTCGAAGAAGTGGTCGTTACCGCCGCCCGCCTGCCTCCGGCGGCCGGAGACGCGGCCTTCTCGGTGATCCGGCTCGACGGCGCTCTGCTCGATCGTGCGACCCGACTGGACGAGGCGCTGGCGACGGTCCCTGCCGTCTCCTTGTTCCGGCGAACCTCCAGCCTCGGTGCCAATCCCACCACCCAAGGGATCAGCCTGCGCGCGATCGCGCCGTCCGGTGCCGGCCGCACACTCGTTACCCTGGACGGCGTGCCGCTCAACGATCCGTTCGGCGGTTGGGTGATCTGGTCGCAGGTCGCGCCCGAGAGCTTGGAAGGCGTCGATATCGTCCGCGGCTCCGGTGCGGGTTCCTATGGCGCGGGTGCCCTCACGGGCGTGATCGCGCTGCGGGAAAGCGACCGCGCGGGTGGCGTGCTGGACATTTCGATGGGGGAGGATGGCGGCCGCCGGATCGCCGCGGCTACGACCATTGGCCAGGGCCGTGTGTCGATTACCGGCTCGACCCTCTACGACCGGTCGGATGGGTATACGTCGGTGCGGGGAGCGGCGGCGGGCACCGCTGACAGGCCGCTGGACCTTGAGACGCTCAGCGGATCCATCCGCGCGGATATCGGTCTCGACGCTGCTACGGCCCTGTCCCTGCATGCCTCGGCCTATGATGAGGCGCGCGGGTCAGGCCTGGGGGGTGCCCGGTCGTCCGGGAGTGGACAGGGGTACAGCGCGACCCTGGCGCGGACGCCGGGTCACAACCGCCTAGGCTGGCGTGCCCAAGTCTGGCAACGCAAAAGCGACTTCGCCAATTCTTCTGTTGCCGTCGGGCTCGATCGGGCTACGACCACCCCTGCGAACGATCAGTTGGCCACGCCCGCAACCGGCTGGGGCGGCAACTTTGCCCTGCGCGGTGCGGGGCTCGATCTGGGCGACGGTCGCCTCGAATGGGAGCTGGGTGCCGACGCCCGCTTCAGCGAGGGCGAGACGCAGGAACGGTTCCGCTACTTGGCCGGCCAGTTCACCCGCGACCGGTTCGCCGGTGGGGAGGCCTCGGTCGCGGGCGGCTATGCCGAGGCCGCCTGGAGCCGCGGTCCGTGGCTGGTTGCTGGCGGACTGCGGCTCGATCGCTGGGAAAACGCCAGCGGGCGTAGGCTGGAGCTGGATCGCGCCACCGGCCTGCCGACCCTCGACGAAACCTATCCGGACCGGTCGGGCGACGTCCTCAGCGCACGCCTCGCTGTCCGCCGAGACCTCACAGCCGATCTGGCGGTCCGGGCCGCCGCCTATTCCGGCTTCCGCCCGGCGACCCTCAATGAACTGCACCGCCCCTTCCGGGTCGGCAACGACCTTACCGAGGCCAACGCCGCCCTCGAGCCTGAAACCCTCCAGGGCGTCGAGGCCGGCCTGTCGTGGGACTATGCGCGCTCAAGCTTCGGCGCGACGGTGTTTGTGAACCGGATCGAGGCTGCGATCGTCAACGTCACCCTCGGCGCGGGTCCTGGGCTCATCACGGCCCTGCCGCGCGCGGGTTTCATTCCGGCGGGCGGGGTGCTGCGCCAGCGTCAGAACGCCGGGGTGATCGAGGCCGTGGGGCTCGAGCTGACCGGCGACCATCGCTTCGAGGCTATCACCCTTGTGGGTGCCGTCTCGGTCACCGACGCCGAGGTCGACGGCGGAATGGCGGCACCGCAACTGACCGGCCTTCGGCCGGCGCAGGCGCCCGTGCTCAGCGCCACGGCAGGCGCGGACTGGCGCGTGAGCGACCGGCTGACTCTCGGCCTCCGCGGCCGCTACGAGAGCCGGCGCTTTGAGGACGACCTTAACAGCCGCTCGCTGGAGGCGGCCCTGACGCTCGACGCCCGCACCGACTGGCAGGTGCGCGACGGCGTGACCCTGTATGCCGCGGCCGACAACCTGCTAGATAGGGTGGTCGAGGTTTCGGAAACCGCCAACGGCATTGCCGGCCTCGGTCCCCCTCGCACCCTGAGGGCCGGTCTTTCCCTGAGCTGGTGACCTCCAATGGCCGCGAAACACCGCGTGCTTGCAGTTACTCGGCAGCTCGCGTCGCCTGGCCATGCAACGAGCCCCTTGCCCAGCAGGGGCTTTGGTCCGCTGTGGGTTCTGTGGTTGACCGTCGGAAAGTCTAATGAGCGTCCCTAGTTTGGCCGCCACTCGATGTCTGCTGTTGGCGCAAAGCGGACGGTCAGAGGCCTAGGAGCCAAGGTCCGCTTTCCACCCCAAGCGGACCTTTGAAGAGTCCGCTTTTCGGTATGAAGGGGGCGGGCTCAGATAGTCGCTGGTCTGCTCTCCTGAAGCTCCTTCAGGAACAGCTAGAGTTCGACGCTCGAGAGGGCTCTCTGTGCCGCTGGCTGGGAAACAGGGGTCACGTCTCGGTCTGGGCAAAGGGCTTGAGCGCCCGCCTAGGGCGGAATCCGCGCCAAGCCGACCATAGGAACAGTGCTACCCCGACACCCAAGCAGTCCGCTACCAAGTCTCCCCAGCTCGGATCGCGCCCAACGAAGCCCTGAACGAGTTCGGTGAGCGCACCAGTTCCGATGGCGATTGCGGCTGCGG
>CAIPGK010000556.1 GCA_903864575.1 uncultured Chloroflexota bacterium | reverse complement strand
CGGAATGGCGACCGATCTGCTGCTGATCGTGGTCGATCAGGATGCAGACCCGGAGATCGGCCTGGAGCGGCTGGCGATCCGGGATGCCGGCGCCCGGATCGGCCGCCGCCCACTCGCTGTGGAGACCAGCGAGCGCGCGCTGGAGTGGTACAAGAGCCTCGGATTCAAGCTGGTCGGCAAGCGAAAGAAGCCGGACGGGTCGGTCACCTACCGGCTCGGGTGGCATGGCCCGAAGCCGGGGCAGACGCCGCCTGGCGGTGGTGGGGAAGCAATCGAGCCCTGCCCGGAGCCTGGAGACCTGTTGGGCCAGGGCGCGGGACAGGGAGCGCGTCCTAGTGAGGGGAAGGGAACCGCATGACGGGAAACATGGGTGACGGTGTGGGCGTTGGCGGACGCGGCGGCTGGCGGCCATATGACGGCCTGATCGATCTTGCCCTCGCCGAGGACATAGGCGGCGGCGATGTGACGACGATGGCGACCATCGCGGCTGACCGCACCTCACGGGGCCGGATGATCGTCAAGACGCCGGGGGTCATCTCCGGGTTGGAGGTGGCTGACGCGGTCTTCCGGCGGGTCGATCCTGCGGTGAACTTCATCCCCCTGGTGACGGAGGGGACCTGGGTGGAGCCGGGAACGGTCGTTGCCACGGTGGAGGGCCCGGCCGGCAGTGTGCTGACCGGCGAACGGACTGCGCTCAACCTGATGCAGCGGCTTTCCGGCGTGGCCACGATGACGCGCCGCTTCATGCAGGCGATCGAGGGAACCGGGGCGCAACTGGTGGACACCCGCAAAACGACGCCGGGAATGCGTTGGCTGGAGAAGGCCGCGGTTCGCCACGGCGGCGCGGCCAACCACCGTTTCGGGCTCTCGGATGGCGTACTGATCAAGGACAACCATCTCGCCGCGGTCGGCGGCGCGGACCGGGTGACCCGCGCGGTGAAGATGGCGCGGGAAGCCGTGCCGCATGGACTGAAGATCGAGGTCGAGGTGACCACGCTCGATGAACTGCGCGAGGCGCTGGCAGCCGGGGCGGATATCGTGCTGCTGGACAACATGACCGTCGATCAACTGGCCGAGGCAGTGGCGATCACCGATGGCCGCGCGCTGCTGGAAGCATCGGGCGGGGTGAACCTGCAGACGGTCCGTGCCATCGCCGAGACGGGCGTCGATCTCATCTCGGTCGGCGCGTTGACCCATTCGGCGGGGTCGATGGACATCAGTCTGGACTTCGAGTTGGACTGAACGTATGCGCGAACGTACGCGCCGATGGACGATGGTCCCGGTTTTCGCCGGACAGACCCGGAAAGCCCCGGCAGCCGTTGAGCGGCGGCCGGGGCTTCGCTATGCTCAAGGCCCCGCACCCGTGACGTGTCGCCGGCGCCGCTGCTCCCGTGAAACCGGGCGCGCGCGGCGTGCGTAGCAGCGGTTGAGGTGTGCGAGAAGCCGGGATACCGGCGTGGTGGTTCGCCGGGTTCGGGTGGTTGCCAGGACGGAGGAGGGATCGGATGGCGGTGGAACGCTTCGGAATGGGCCGCGCGAAAGCAATCGCGCGCATCGGCGTCATGGCGGCAATGCTGCTTCCCGCCATCCTGCCGCTTTCCGTGTTGGCTCAGGAAGGGCCGGTGCTGCTCGATGACGCCGTGGCGGTTGTCGATGACGCTGGCGTGGGAGACGGCCAGTCGCAGGGCTGGGTCGATCCCGGAACCGGCGAGGTCTGGACCGACCCGAGCGCCGCGCCTGCCGACGGCGGCTGGGTGGACCCCAACGCCGTGGCCGCCGACCCCGGCGCCGCGCCGGTCGAAGAGACGTGGGTCGATCCGAACGCGGTGGCCGCGGACCCTGCGGCTGTGCCGGAGGAGGTTGTCTACGACGAAAACGGCAACCCCATCCTGCAGCCTGAGGAGGTCCAGTACGACGAGAACGGGAACCCGATCGCGTTGCCCGATGAAGTTGTCTACGAAGAGACCGGGGAACCGATTGCGGAACCGGTCGATGCCGTCGCCGCCGATCCAAACGCGGCGCCCCTCGATCCGATGATCGCCAACAATCCGGCCGCGCTCGCCGCCTACAACGCCGGCTACGCGACCGAGGCCCAGCAGGTGGCCGCGGAGGCCGCCCCCGGCCAGCCGTTCGTGCCGGTCGAGCTGTTGCCGGTGATCGCTCCAACGACGCCGCCAATGTCCACCGGCGAACTGGCGCCTGACCCGAACTGGTCGCCACCCTCGAAGGTCTACATTCCTGAAACCGAGCAGCCGCTGGGCGGAGGATTTCTGGATGTCTGGCGCAAGTGGGGCGGCCAGCTTTCCTGGGGCTACCCGCTGACGCCGGAATTGCAGGAAAACGGGGTCACCGTCCAGTACTTTTCCTACGGACGGTTCGAGTACCACCCTGACGATCCGAACGGCAACACGATCCAGTTCTCCAAACTCGGTGAGGCATCCCGGCCGTTCATGATCCGGCGCGCCCCGGTGAAGGGCGAGACGACCGCGAAGGAGTCGGTCGCCGAGGCGATGGCCTGGCTGCCGGTCGACCCGGCCGACGTTCCCGCCGACGCCCGGTTCGTGCCCGAGACCGGCCACAGCCTGACCGGCGACATGCTCGCGTTCTGGACCCAGACGGGCGAGGCAGGCTATCTTGGGAACCCGGTCTCCGAGGCGTTTCAACGCGATGGAAAGACCTACCAGGTCTTCGAGCGGGGTCGGGTGGTGCAGGAACCCGGGGCGTGGCCCTCGCTCGTGCCGATCGGCAAGACAATGGCGCTCCGCTGGGGCGTGCCGCTGGCTCCTTCCGCGCAGGGCAACCTCCCGGCCTACGACGAGGCGCTGTGGACGCCGCCGCCTG
>CAIPGK010000555.1 GCA_903864575.1 uncultured Chloroflexota bacterium | reverse complement strand
GCAGGCGTCCTCTATCTCGAACATGTCCTCGGGCTTCGAGAACGCATTACGACTTTCGGGTCGGTTCAGGGTCCAGACCGCGACGGGGCCGTCGCGGGTCTTGAGGAGGAAGTCAGCCATGGGTAGGGGCCTCCGCAAATGCGCCGGTGACCAAGGGCCACAGGCCGTCGTGGCCTGCCGCCGCAATGGTCTGACCCAAACGCTCGGCCCAAAGGGCGTCAGAGCCGTATTCGGCGCGCCAGGCCCACAAGCGACGGGTCAGGAAATGAAGGCTGTGTTCTTGGGTGAAGCCGATGGCGCCGAAAACGGCATGGGAGATTCCCGCGCCCTTGCCGGCGGCCTCGCCGGACACCGCCTTGGCCGAGGCGGCGGTGAGGAAATCGGCACCCGGCCGGGCCATCAGGAAGGCCGCTTCTGACGCCGCGACGGCAGCCGCGGTGTGGGTGGCGAGGACCGCCAACTGTTGCTGGACGGCCTGAAACTTGCCGATAGGACGGCCGAACTGGACGCGTTCATTTGCATAGTCCGCACTCAGTTCGGTCAGCCGAGCCAGCGCCCCGGCCATTTGGGCCGACCGCAACATGGCCGCTGCCAGCATGACATGGTCCGTGGCCATCGACGTGGCAGCGTCGAACACAAGCGACCCCGACGCGAGGGTGATGATATCGCGAGGTTCGCCCGCAACATTGAAATCAGCGGTGATCTGCGCACCGCTTAGTGAATGCAGGGCGATGCGGCCGGCGGAGGCATCGTGGAGTGCCAGCCAACGGGCGTGGCGGCCCCAGGGGATGTCCGCCAGGGGTGCATTGGCGGAGCCGGTAGCGAATACGGTCGGGCCGCTCTCTGGCGGTTTGAGGCCTGCTGCCGCCAGCAGGCTGTTGGCCAGAATAGCCTCGGGCAGGGGGACGGGCGCGGCCGCAGATCCGCAGGCGCGGATGACGACGAAGATGTCGGACCAGCTCGCGCCTGTCCCGCCCAGATCTTCGGGAACGGCGGCAAGGGGCAGGCCCAAGGCTTCGATTTCGGCCCAG
The DNA here is from genome assembly GCA_903864575.1 of uncultured Chloroflexota bacterium. Lineage (GTDB taxonomy): Bacteria > Chloroflexota > Chloroflexia > Thermomicrobiales > UBA6265 > CADCWF01. The sequence goes on along the minus strand of CAIPGK010000555.1, from coordinate 478 downwards.
AGGTCGGCAGACCAGACACCGGCCTCGGCGGCACGGAGAAGGTCGGGTGTTACGGCGTCGGCCAGGAGCCGCGCGATCGAGTCCTGCAGGAGGGTTCTCATCAGCGCACTCCGAGGCCGCGCGCGAGAATGCCGCGCAGGATTTCCCTTGTCCCGCCGCGCAGCGAAAAGGACGGTGCCATGCTCTGGGTGATGGCCATGACCTTCCGGGTGGTTGTCGTCTGCTCGCCGGGTGGCAGGGAGTCGATCAGCCGCATCGCCACCTCGACGGTGTCCTGTTCGTAGCCGGTGCCCAGGTCCTTGACGCACGAGGCACCCCAGACCGGGTCCTGGCCGGCGGCGAGCTGTGCGGTCAGCGAAACAGACATCGACCGCAGCGAGATCAGCCAGGCGGCAAGGCGCCCGATCTCCATCGCCTGACGCGCGTCCGGCGTTGGGCCGATCGCACCGACCAGGCAGGAGAACAAGGTCATGGCGCT
>CAIPGK010000554.1 GCA_903864575.1 uncultured Chloroflexota bacterium | reverse complement strand
GTCCGGTCTGGAGGGCGATTTCGAGACGGGTAACGGCAGCGCCCGCCCGCGCAAGGCGATCGAGCCGGCGTCGTTCCACCGGGCCGAGACGGGTCTCGACGCCGGGAGGGATTTCGCGAAGCAGGCGGCGGGCCGCTGCGCTGTCGCGGCTGCGAAGAGCGGCGCGGGCGCTCTGGAGCCACCAGAGGCGGTGTTCGGCGAGGTTGATTCGCGCGCGTCGCTCCTGGGTCAGGGCAGGATCGGCATCGAGGAGATCGCGATTCCACGCGTCGACGATGGTCCCGTCGTCGCCGCCAAGCAGGGCTCGCTCGAGGGATTCCCATGCGAGTGCTCGGTCGCGGGCACGGGCGAGTTCGGCAGGGAGCGCATGGCTGCTCTTGCCGTCGTGGGTGTCATCGAAGAGGCCTGAGCGAGACAGATCGGCGATCGCGGCGTGATCGTTGACCCGGTGGGCCGCGGCGAGGGCGTCGCGGGCGGCGGCGGCGCGGCGGGTTGCGCGGATGGCGCGGCGGGTATCCGGCGGAAGGGCGATGCCACGGGAGGTCGCCTCCTGGTCGATGGCCGCGAGGGCTGCCGCATCGTGTCTGCGCGCCGCGATGCCCGCGCGGGTGGCGAGATCGCGGGTGAGCACGGCGTCGACGCGGTGAGCGAGCAGGGCTGCGGCGGGGTCGCTGCGATGCTGCGGCCAGAGGATCGCGATGCGTTCCGCGTCCGACGCATCGAGCGCCGCGCGAAGGGCGTCGACACCGGGGGTGGCCGGCGGGCGGAAGGTGGGCTCCGGGGGCGGCGTGGCGCCGATCTCGAGCGCGCGACGGTCCAGGAGCGCGCGGGTGCGGGCGTCGAGGTCGAACAGGAGACCGGGGTCGGAGGCGAGGCCGGCCTCGGTCCAGAGGCGCGCGGCCGCGTCCAGTTCGCCTGCCATCAGGAGGGCGTTAAGGCGTTCGATCTCCGCAAGCCTGCGCGGCTGTGAGGCTGGCGCAGGCAGGCGGGCTGGCTCGTCCCACGGATTCACCGGGATCGCCTGATTTGCGTCATGGCTATGACCGACGGCGCCGGCGGCAGGGCGCGTCGGTTTCTGCCACCCGTCCGGGGATTCCGGGGCAGGATCCATGACCGAAGGCCAGGTGGATGCCGCGCCGTCACGCGGGCTTGCCGGAGTGGGGCGCCACCTTTCCGGCGGCGGCGTGAGGGCCAGTTCGCGAGGATCATGGTCTGTCGCGGTCAATCGCGAGCGGGCCGCGTCGAGGGTGCGGGAGAGGCGAGGCGGATCGCCGGAGGCGATGGCGTTCCGGGCCAACATGGCGAGGGCCGAGGCGGAGGGCGTCGCATAGTCGATCACATTGGCGAGGGTGCGGGACCGGCCGGGACGGGTGAGATCGTCCGGGGTGAGCACGAGGTGCTGCCAATCGGCTTCGGGGAGCAGCATGGCAGGGTCATGAATCAGCGCGGCCAGTTCCGTGAGAAGCAGAAGGGCCGGGAGTCGATCGCGTCCAGGGCGTGGGGCAGTTCCGGCACGGAAGACCGCGCCGGGCCATGCTGCAGTCGCGAGATTGGGGGTCGCCATGCTCCGGTCATCACGCAGCAGGATGGTCTCCGGTCCGAGCGCACCGTGGTCGAACCCGACGGCGTCGTTTGCCGAGAGCATCGCGGTGAGTGAGTCGAACAGGTCTTCCAGCGCGGAGATGTCGCGGGATTCGGCGGCGGCGCGCGCGGCGAGACCGAGCGTGCCGCCGGGAAGATACTCGGTTGCGATGACCGGGTGCCCGTGGGCGCGGTGGTCGGGGTCGTCGAGCGTGATTCCGGTTGCGCTGACGTGCAGGTCCGCCGGGAGCGTGCCGTGCCCGGAGCGGAGCGGCGCCAGAGCAAGGGCTTCGGCGGCGTCCCGATAGCGTTCGGCATACCGGGTGGCCGTTGCGCCATCGGCGAGCGGAACGCGCAGAGCAGCGATGCGTCCATCCGGGCGGCGCAGGGCGTAGATGACGGAAGAACGTCCGGCGACGCGCCAAAGGTTGCCTGCGCCGTCGACGGCGAGCGTACCGCCGCCAAGCCGGGCGATGGCGGGAACGGAGCGAGAGGGGTCGCGCATTGCGGCGTCGATGGCGTCGATGGCAGGCATGGGAGCTCCGGCACCAGGGTCCTGTTCGTACGGATGGGCAGGGCGGGGCCTGCCGGTGGTAGAGTGGCAGAAAACGGGCGGCGTTTCATCCTTTTGTCGTGACGAGGCCCCGCCGGACGACCTTGTCCACCCTGCTGCCGCAACGTCGCCCCACCCGTCACGCCTGGGAGGAACGGTGTCCGATCCACGATCCGCTGCCGCTGCCGCCGGGCCAGACCCAGCGCTCGATTCCGCAATTTGGAGCGAGGGCGGATTGGGCGCTGCCGCCCGGTCTGCCCCAATCTATCCTCCCCCGGTCGATCCAGCCGTGAAGGAACTCTCGCGCCATCTCGCCGGGATGGCGGCGACGTTGGCCCACGTCGATCCTGCATCTGCCGAGCGGTTGGAGGATCTTTCGGCGTCGCTTGGGACGCCGGAGGGTCGCGCAAGCTGGTCGGAGACCGACCTGCGCAGGGCGTTCAATACCGAACGGCTTGCCCATGCATTCGCGGTGCGAAAGGAGGGCGGGTACTCCTCCAACATCATCAACGTCGCCGACAAGGTGCGGAACGTGTTGGTGCTCGTGCCGATCTTCCTGACCTGGTTCGCGCTGGCCGAGGCGTCCCGCGCCTACGCCCGGTATATCGCGTCCAACCCGGAAGCGGTGAGCCAACCGTTCCTGTTGCTCTGGGAGAACCACTTTGGCGGCGAGGCGAGCCCGTTTGCGCCGACTTTTTCCGCGGTCGCCCTGCTCGACGCCGTACTGCTTGCCTGCATCATCGCCTTGACGCTCTTCGCCCACGGGAGGCGGGATGACCGGGACGACAAGATCGATCGGACCGCGCTGACCTTCCAGGCCGATCTCGACAATCTGCTGGCTGCCTCGAGCGTTGCTCTGGCGCGAGACCGCGCGAGTCGCCCGGCGACCCTTGCGGCGGGGATCGAGCGGTTGGCTGACCGGTTCGATCGCGGCGCACAGGAGTTGCTGACGCGGCTGCGTGTCGAGCACGACCGGCTTGAGCAACTGGCGGCGCGGCGAGAGCGGGAGTTCGGTGATTTCGCCGTCTTCGCCAGCGGGATGCGGGCGGGCGCGGAGGAGACGCACAAGGT
>CAIPGK010000553.1 GCA_903864575.1 uncultured Chloroflexota bacterium | reverse complement strand
TGGCGAGCGCCGCGAGCGCCCCCCCGATGCCGGCCCGGCGCGTGGCCGCCGCGCCGAGCGCGCGGGCGATGCCGTCGAATTTGACGCTGTCCATGGCGAACCTCCTGATGCGGGAGAGGCATACGCCGCCGGCTGGATTGCCCAGCTGGAAGCACCGAGACCGATTCCGGTGATAGTAAAGCATTGCACGATGGTTGCCGTCACGCTTGGCCGCCTTTACCGCGGCGAACTGCGTCCGGTTCCGCGTCGGCTAACCGCAGGAAGGTGATCGCGGAGAACACGGAATCCCGCCGGCCGCAATTGGCCGACGGGATTCCTCGTTCCGCCCGATCGCGTGCTTACCCCGGCGCTGCGCGCCCCGCGCGAAGTGCTCCTCCGGACGCCCCACAGAGGACACAGGGCGACCACGCGAATGACCGGGGGCGAATCCGCGGCCGAGGACCGCCCAAGGCCGGAAGCGCCGACGGCCCCCGCCGAAGCAGGGGCCGTCAGATCATCTGTCCCGGTAGTGGTGATGCGGCACTGGACGAGCACGGAGGTCCGGTCAGCCGATCAGTGCGTCAGCTTTGCGTCCAGATCGAGATCCGGTTGTTGCTCTGGTCGGCAACCCAGGCGGTCAGCGAGTTGGCCGAGACAAAGACACCTTTCGGAGCGTTGAATTGGTCGGCGCTGGAGCCGTTCGTCCCGAAGGACGTGCTGTGGGTCCACGTCGTCGAGGACGTAGTAGACCGCGTCCAGATCGAGATCCGGTTGTTGAGGGTGTCGCCCACCCATGCAGTCAGCATGTCCTCCGAGATGAAGACGCCGCTCGGGGTGTTGAAGTTGCTGTCTCCGGACGCGGGGCCGGACCCAAATTGGGTGCTGTAGTTCCAGGTCGTCGCGGCGGTGTTATCCCGTGTCCAGACGACGATCCGGTTGTTGCCGGTGTCGGCCACCCAGGCGGTCAGCGTGTCCTCCGAGGCGAAGACGCCTTTCGGGGCGCTCATGTTGACGTCGCCTGAGCCGTTCAGACCGAAGCTGGCGCTCGGGATCCAGTTCGTGGAGGATGTATTCGTCCGCGTCCAGACCGCGATCCGGCCGACGCCGGTGTCGGTCACCCAGATGGTCAGCCCATCCGCCGAGACGGCGACGCCGTTCGGACTGCTCAGGTTCGAGGCGCAGGAGCAGGTCACGCCGAATTTGGCGTTGAAGCTCCAGGTGGTGGAGTCCTTGTCCGTTCGCGTCCAGACCGTAATCCGGTTGTTGCCCGAGTCGGCCACCCAGAGGGTCAGCAGGTCGGGCGAGAGGACGACGCCGGACGGGAGCGTGAAGCTGCTGTCTCCAGAGCCACTCGTGCCGAAAGTGGTCTGGTTGTCCCAGGTTCCGGCGCTGCAGGTTCCCGCGGTGCAATACAGGGCCGAGCTGCTGCAGGTGACACAGGCCGCCCCGCCTGTTCCGCAGGCGCTCACGCTCGTCGCCGTCACGCAGGTCGAGCCGTCGCAACATCCATTCGCGCAGGTCGCCGCGGTGCACGTCGGTCCGACCGGACCGGGAGTTGAGCAGATGCCGTTCGTGCAGGTCATCGAACGACAGCAGTTCCGGTTCTGGCGGCACGCGCCGCCGATCTGGACGCATCGGCAGCGCTGCTTCTCCCTGTCGCAGACGCCGGTGCAGCACTGCTTGTTCCTTGTGCATGCGTTGGGCTTCGCCGAGCCGTCGCCGCAGGGTCCCTCCGCGCGTGGGCGTCCCTCGCCTCGGGCTGCGCCCCGTTTGCCTGCCGCGCTGGCGGTCGCCGCCCCGCCGAGCAGCGCGGCGAGCACGGAGGTCAACCCGGCGCGCCGGGAGGTCGCGGCCCCGAACATCGACGAGAGCCGATCGAATCGCCGTTCATCCATGCCTGAACCCCCTGTTGGCGCACCCATGAACCATTGATCCGGCCCGGCGCCGGTTCAACGATTCACGGAGTCCTCTCCGCGCCTCACGTGTGCTCGGGAGGGTATCATGAGATAGATGCATAAAGCGGGGATTATCTGCCGCCACGCGTTGGTCCGTGTTCGCCGGGCTGGCCGGGCCGTTCGGATCAGACCGCAGGATGGGATACCAGGAACGCCCGCCACCCGAGATTGGCCGCCGGGATTCCTCGTTCCGCGTGATCGCGTGCCCCCTCCGGCGCTGCGCCCCCCCGTGCAGGGCGGCGGTACGCTCGGCGGGTCACATGGGAATGGTTACGGGAAGGCGCAGTTGACCACCGGCTGC
>CAIPGK010000552.1 GCA_903864575.1 uncultured Chloroflexota bacterium | reverse complement strand
GAGGAGACCGACGAAACCGGTCGCTCCTCGCGACCGGACCGTCTGAAGGTGGCCGTCTTTCGGGCTGCGAAATCATGGGACAACGTGCGCCCCGCCGGGGAGGATATCGAGGCGGGAGCGGTGATGTTGCCGGCAGGCCGCGTATTGCGTCCCGCCGACCTTGGCATGATGGCGGCGGTTGGTCTGGTGACCGCTCCGGTGCACCGGCGACCACGCGTGGCGATTCTTTCGACCGGGGACGAGGTTCAGGACCCAGGGAGCCGCCTGCGACCCGGCACCATTCGCGACAGCAATACGACGACGCTCGCGGCGATGGCCGAGCAGTGGGGCGCGGAGGTGCTGACTCTCGGAATCGCGAGGGACCGCCTCGATGACCTGAAAGAACGCCTCTCCGCCGCACGTGGAGCCGATCTGATCGTGACGTCTGGCGGCGTTTCGCTGGGCGATTTCGACATGGTGAAGGATGCATTGAACGCAGTGGGGGACATCCGGATCTGGCAGGTGAGGATGAAGCCCGGAAAGCCGCTCGCATTCGGGCGGATCGGGGAAGCCCCGTTTCTCGGACTCCCCGGCAATCCGGTTGCGGCGGCTGTCAGCTTCGAGGTGTTCGGACGCCCCGCTATTCGCCGCATGCTCGGGTACAACGATGTCGCACCGGTGATGGTCGCGGCGTGTCTGACGGAGGAGATCGACAACCGGGGCATGCGCCGGCACTACGTCCGAGCGGTCGTCGAGCAGGACAATGCTGGCGGTTGGACGGTGCGGGCAGCTGGCGCGCAGGGTGCTGGTGTCCTGAGTTCTCTCTCTCGGGCAAACGCCCTGCTGGTCATACCGGAGACGGTCGAACGGGCCGACCCCGGAGATACCTTCCCGGCCATCCTGCTGGATGGAGGCGGGTGACGGAACGGTTCGGTCCGGCCTGACGTAATCTGGACATGACATAACGGTCAGCTGCTACGCTGGCGTTGAACCCGGGCCTCGGCAATGCCGCCGGCCCAAACGCGCACGAACGTGCTGGAGGAACCATGCCGCAGGCCCTGGGAGCGGTGAACAACCTGAAGACGATGATGAGCGTCCTTCGGGAGGTAAGTTTCGATGATATCCGCGAGGACGCGATGCGGATTCCCCGCGTACTGATTTATGGCCCGACACCCTATGACGCGCGCTGGTTCGCCGACCAGGTCTTTGGTCCGGAAGGTGGGGAGAAGACGATCACCCGGGATCTGGGTGGGTCGATTGACGACATCGGGACTTATGATTTCATCATCATCTACGATCCTGAAGGTGAGGCGGAGCGGATCGGGCTGAATCAGCGCATTCGCACGCTTGGAATGACCCCGCCGATCTTTCGCCATGGCGGAACGGGCGCGCACGACGAAGCCAGGATCGACGCGCTCCGGCTCGAAATCGCGCGGCGGATGGGGGACAGGAGCACCGCGATCGGACGGGCATTCCCGGCCATGCGGGCGGCGGCAGCCAAGTACACGATCGATGAGACGGCGGTCGCGAACGCCCAGTTTGCGCTGGTGTCGAATATTCCGGCGATCCTCCCGATTGTGGGCGGTCTCGCGGCAGCGGGAGCGGACTTCATCGTCCTCACCAAGAATCAGGTGATGATGATCTACAAACTTGCCGCCATTTACGGCCGAAATCTCGACGAGCAGACAAAACTGATTCAGGAGATCGCACCGGTCGTCGGTGTGGGATTTGCCTGGCGCACGCTGGCTCGCGAGGCCGCTGCCTTCCTGCCTTTCGCAGCGGGCACCGTCCCGAAGATCGCGGTCGCGTATGCGGGAACGGCCGTCGCGGGCCGGGCGGCCGAGTTCTACTATCGGACCAATCGCCGGCCCAGCCAGCAGCAGTTGAAGCAGTATGCGGAGCAGGCACGGGACTCGATGCTGAAGTTCGCCTCGCGCATCCAGAAAAAGGATAAGGGCGGCTCGTCGCCCGAGCGGCTGCATCTCGACGACTGAAGGCGCGCCAGCTCGCGTCCGGGGCGAGATCGTGACCGTGAACGGCTGGATACGGCGGGCCCTGCAACCCGTCACCGAGGTGAGCATGATTGCGTTCGCCCCGGTGGCAGGTTTTCCAGCCATGCATGCGGCAGCGAGCGACAGGGAACGGAACCGAGGCAGGCGGGGGATGCCGATGTTCTACTCCGCCCAGGCGAGGGAGCGGTGTACGGCCTTGCGCCATCTCGCGTGCCGCGAATCCCGTTCGTCGGACGAGATGGCCGGTTCGAAGACCCGGTCGATCCTCCAGTTCGCAGCGATCTCGTCCAACCCGGAATAGAGACCCACACCAAGCGCCGCGAGATAGGCTGCACCGAGGGCGGTCGTCTCGATATTCGCCGGGCGCACGACCGGCACGCCGAGCAGATCGGCTTGCGTCTGCATCAGGAGATTGTTCGCCGCCGCGCCGCCATCCACCTTGAGAGTGGAGAGCGGGATGCCTGCGTCGTCGCCCATTGCGTCCACGACATCGCGGCACTGGTGGGCAATGGCGTCGAGTGTGGCGCGGGCGATATGCGCTGTCGTCGTGCCACGAGTCAGCCCGATGATGGCGCCGCGGGCATTGGGGTCCCACCAGGGAGCGCCGAGGCCGGTGAGCGCAGGCACGAACATGACTCCCGCCGCGTCCGGAACCGATGCGGCAAGCGGTTCGATCGCGGCGGCGGTGTCGATGATGCCCAGTCCGTCGCGCAGCCACTGGACCGCGGATCCGGTGACGAACACCGCGCCTTCGAGCGCATAGGTCGGACCGGACGGCAACACCCAGCCCATTGTGGAGAGCAGGTTGTGCCGCGATACCGCCGGCGCGGGGCCTGCGTTCATCAGCAGGAATGACCCGGTGCCGTAGGTATTCTTGGCGTCGCCGGGGGCGAAGCACGCCTGGCCGAAGAGGGCGGACTGCTGGTCGCCTGCCATGCCGGCGACCGGGATCGGGCGGCCGAAGAGGGAGGGTGCGGTTTCGCAGACGACGCCAGCATTGCCGACGATGCGAGGCATCATCGCGGCCGGGATGTCCATATCCGCGAGCAATTCCGCGTCCCATTGACGGGTGGCCAGATCCATCAGCATGGTGCGGGAGGCGTTGGAGGCGTCGGTCGCGTGAACGGTTCCCCCTGAGAGATTCCAGAGGAGCCAGGACTCGACGGTCCCGAAGCAAATCTCTCCCGCCACGCTTCGAGCGCGGAGGGAGGGATCGTGGTCGAGCAGCCAGGCGATCTTGGTGGCGGAGAAGTAGGCGTCTGGAACAAGCCCGGTGCGGGATTGGTACTCGGCCGTCTTGCCGCGCGCGGCGATGGCCGCAACCACCGGAGCGCTCTGCCTGCTCTGCCAGACGATGGCTGGAGCGACCGGCTCGCCGGTTCGGCGGTCCCAGAGGATCGTGGTTTCCCGCTGGTTCGTGATCGCGATCGCCGCCACCGGAGCCGGATCGACGCCGTCGTCGGCGAGAACCTCGCGGGCGCAGTCACGGGTGGCGCGCCAGAGTTCCAGAGGGTCCTGATTGACCCAGCCCGGTTGTGGATAGGTGGCGGCAACGGGCCGTTGGGCGACCCGCACGGCGGCGCCCATTCGGTCGAACAGGATGGCGCGGCT
>CAIPGK010000551.1 GCA_903864575.1 uncultured Chloroflexota bacterium | reverse complement strand
GGCCTCGTTCAGGTCGGGCGCGAAGTCGGTCGGCTGGCCGGTCGCTTTCGCGAGGTCCCAGGCGTGGTTGAGGAGGTCGACGAAACGGAAGCCGGCGGCGGCCGGCGCGGGCATCGTGCCGTAGGGGAGGGCGATGCTGCCGGTCATCGCGCCGGGGGCTTCCAGCAGCGCGAGCATGGTTTCGGACGACGTCGTGAAATCGGCGGCGGGGTGCTCCACCGGGCGCTGGTAGGCGTCGAACCCCGGCTTTTCGCCCTGCAGCGCCATCGTCAGCACCCGGTTGCCGGCGACGAGGTGGGCCACCACGTCGCGGACGTTCCACTCGGTGCAAGGGGTCGGCAGGCTCCACTGGTCCGGGCCGATGTTGGCGATGATCCCGGCCGCCGTTTCCACCGCCGCGCCGACCAGTTCCGGCATCGGGCGGTGGCGCTCGCGGGTGGCGGCGTTGGGGCCGAGGTGGCCGAAGTGCTCCGGGCCGTGGCCGAGGTAGGCGGCGAGGCGGTCGGCGGCCGGGGCGTTCTCGACCAGCAGGAAGGTCTCCGGGTCGAAGGGCGCGCCTGGCCGCTGGCCGCCGGGGATGGTGCGCTGCGCCATCGCCAGCATCTGCTCGGAGAGGGCGGGCGCGATGTCCGTGGACTGGCCGGTCGCCTTCGCCAGTTCCCATCCGTGGTTCAGCAGGTGGACGGCGAGGAAGCCGGCAAACCCGGACGGGGGCATCTCGCCAAACGGGCTGCGGACGATCGCGTCGGGACTCATTGCGTGGAGGGCGGCCGAAATCGGGGCGGCGGAGTCGCGGAGTGCGGCCGCCGGGTCGTCGCCGGTCACGTCGCCCTGCGGGCGCGGGGTGTGGGCATTATCCAGCAGGGAGAGCGCCCAGTCGTTCGACTGGATCAGGTGGTTCACCACGTCGCGGGCGGTCCATCCCTCATTCGGGGAGATGCTGGCCCACTGGCCCGGCTGGACGTTCTCCGCCAGCGCCTGCACAGCGGCCTGCGTCTGGTCGAGGATCGCGAGAAGATCTGGCTGGCCGCCCCCCGGGTGACCGTGTCCGTTGCGGTGAGCGTGTTCCTGGCTCATGAGCGGATTGCTCCCTTGTTGCGGCTGTGCCGCCGTGGGCGGCTCGGCGCGTCGAATGATTGCGGGAAGTATGACGCGGGACCGTAAACAGGGAGCAGCGCGACCTGCCCCGCGGCGATGCTGCGGCGCTTCCGTAGAATGGCGGCGGCGCGGGCGCGCGGCGCGGTCGGGAGATGCGGCGCGCGTCAGGTTTGGCCCGGAGCGAGGGCGCACGGGCGCGGGAGGATGGGCGATGGCGAACACGCCGGGTAGCGCGGGAAACGGCGCGGCGGCAGTCGCGCCGGCGGCGAGGGTTCGGCCGAACTGGTCGGGGTTCTCGCCGGCGCTGGGGGTGATCGCGACGGTGCTGGTGGCGGCCATCATGATCGCGTCCCGCCAGTTCGGGGCGATCGGGTTGTTCACCGGAATGGGCGTGCTGCAGGCGGTCCTCGCGGTGGCGGGCGCGCCGATGCGGGTGCGGCCGTGGGCCGCCTTCTGGTTCGCGGCGGTCGGGGTGGCGATGACGGCGCTGGCGGGCGCGGTGGCGCGGCAGCACGTCTCCGAAGTTGGCGCGCTCGTCGTGGTGGCGTTTCTCGCGGCATGCGGCATGGCGGTCGGGCCGATCGTTGCCCGGATGACCAACGTGATGGCCGTCTGGTTCCTCGTCGCGGTCTCGCTGCTGAGTGGGACGACGGAGCACGTGCGGCCTGCGGTCGGGTTCCTGATCGGAAGCTCGGCGGTGTTCGTGCTGCTCGAGGCGTGGAAGCGCGCGAAGGGGATCAGGGTCGAGGCGCAGGGGCCGGGGTGGACGGCGATCCGGGAGCGGCTCGCGTGGGGATCGCCCATCCTCACCTTCGCGCTCGTCTACGCCATCGCGGGAGCGGCCGCGCTGGAACTCGGCTGGCGGCTGGTGCCGGAGAATCGGGCGTGGCCGGCGATGGCCGCGCTGGTGCTGATCCGGCCGGTGGCGCGTGAGTCGATCGCGATGACGGCGCAGCGGCTCGGCGGGACGATGCTCGGCTCGTGGCTGGCTGTCGCCATCATCGGCAGGATCGGCGACCCGCGGCTGCTGATCCTGATGGCGCTGGCCGCCACCTTCATGCTCGCCGCCACGCTGCGGGTGGACTACATGATCTTCGCGATCTTCCTCACCGCGCAGTTGGTCGCCATCGCCGCGCTGGGCGGCAAGGATCCGCTGCAGACGGGGAATGACCGGGTCCTGGGCACGTTGATCGGCGCGGTCGTCGCGGTGGCCGCCACCATCGTGCTGCGCTGGCTCGCTGGCCTTGCGCGGCAGGGCGCGACGTCGGCCGCGGGCGGAGCGCGCGCCAGCTGAGGGTTGAGGTTGGGGCTTCGCAGACCACCGGGCCAAAACGGCAACCGCCTCTCTCGCGGCAGCGGGAGAGGCGGTGTGAGCGCGAGCGTTGCTCTCCGGTCAGTCCCCGGCTGCCGCGGTGACGGGAGTGGGAGCGGCCAGCGGCGCCGGGACATGTCGCCGGGCGAGCGCGCCGCGGAGCGAGGTGATGCCGAGGACGGCCGCGAAGACCGCTGCCGAGAGCAGAACGATCGATGCGCCGGAGGCCATGTCGAACCAGTAGCTGGCGAACATCCCGCCGAGCCCGCAGAGCGCGCCGATGATGGTGGAGAGCACGATCATCTTTCCGAAGGAGTCGGTGATCAGGCGCGCGGTGGTCGGCGGGATGGCGATGGTGGCGGCGATCAGGGTCGCGCCGACGACGTTCAGACTGGCGACGATGGCGGCAGCGATGGCGAGGGCGAAGCCGGTTTCGACCCAGTTGGTCGGGACTCCGTAGATGTTGGAAATCTCCGGATCGAAGGTGGCGAAGAGCAACTGCTTATACGCGAGGAAGACGGCAATTGCCACCACCGTGCTCACCGCGGCGATGATGATGATGTCCTGCCGGGTGACGCCGAGGATATTGCCGAACAGTGCTGCCTCGAAGTTGCGGGTGAAGGAACGGGAGCGGGAGATGAGCGCCACGCCCAGCGCGAACGATGCCGTGGTGATGATGCCAATCGCGGCGTCCGCCCCGATCGCATGCTTGCGGGCCGCGCGGTTGATCAGCACCGCCGACAGGAAGCCCCACAGCCCGGCGCCGATGTAGAAGTTGATCCCCATCAGGAAGCTGACCACCGCGCCGCCGAAGACGCTGTGGGAGAGCCCGTGGCCGATGTAGCTCATCTTCCGCAGGGTGATGTACACCCCGAGCAGGCCGCACAGCGCGCCGATGATCGTCGCCGCCATCACGCCATTGCGGAAGAACTCGTATTGCAGGGGTTCGGTCAGGTAGTTCATCGCGCTGGCTCCCGGCTATCGGCTGTCGGCTATCGGCTGTCGGGTGACGGATCGTCGGTGATGGGTGTCGAAGGATCGCCGGGGGTCAGTCGGCGGACAAGGGGAGCGGCGCGGCGGCGGCGCCGATGGCGGACGGTTGACCGCCGGCCGCAACGATCAACCGATCGCCGAAGGGGCCGTGATCGTGGCCCTCGGCGACGAGAATGCCGCCGGTCTGCTCATCGACCAGGACGCGCATCGGAGCGCCGAAGGTCTTGCTGAGGATGGCGTTGGTGAAGGCGTCGCGGGGGTGGCCCTGGGCGACGATCCCGCCGTTGACGCAGACCACCCACGGCAGGTGGGCGGCCACGGCGTTCAGTTCGTGGGTGGTCATGACGATCGTGGTGCCGTCGAGGTTCAGGTCGACGAGCAGGTGCAGGATGTCGTCGCGGGTCTTGATGTCCACGCTGGCGGTCGGTTCGTCCAGGAGCACGAGGCGGGGAGAGCCGATCAGGGCGCGGGCGATGAAGACCCGCTGCTGCTGGCCGCCGGAAAGATCGCGGATGTGCCGTCCGGCGAGACCGCCGATGCCAAGGCGCTCGAGGGTTTCCGCGACGGCTGCGCGGTCCTTCCTGCTGGCCCAGGGGAGCATGCCCATCGAGCGGATGCGGCCCATCATCACGACCTGCTCGACCGTGACCGGGAAGGTCCAGTCCACCGTTTCCGTCTGCGGGACGTAGCCGATGCCAGCGGGCGGCGTGCCGGAGCGGACGGGAACCCCGTTGAGGATGATCTCCCCGGAGACGCGGGGCAGGGTGCCGAGCATCGCCTTCAGCAGAGAGGTTTTGCCCGCGCCGCTCGGGCCGACCAGACCGACGAAGGCGCCCTGCGGAATCTCCAGCGAGACGTCGGAAACGATCGGGCGGTTGGTGTAGCCGCCGGTGACGTTGCGGAGAACGATGGCAGCGTCGGTCGGGTTGGCGATGGAGCTGGTCGTCATCATGGAAGGTCCTGCAGGATGATCGCGCGATCGGGGAGGGTGCGGGTCAGGATGCCGAGGGGACCCAGGTGTCCCACGGTTCGATGCCCGCGAGGGCGTCGACATTGCCGCCGAGGGCCGGGATGAGCAGGTTGAAGTTCTTCAGCATCATGCCGAGATAGGTGTGCTCAGGCGCGCCCGGGTCGCCCGGCGGGTCGTCGTCGCGGAGCTGGTCGATGTAGGCCGCTCCGGCTTCGCTGGCGATCTGCTCCAGCACGTCGCTGGCGAAGACCTCGGAGCCGAAAATCGCGGGGACTCCCTCGGCCCTGATCTGCTCGATCAGACCGGCGATTTCCCGCGGGGAGGGCTCGGAGAAGTCGGACGGCTGCGCCGCGCCGATGACCGTCAGGCCGACATGGGGCGCGAAGTAGGCCCAGCTGTCGTGGTAGGTCAGGAGCTTCCGGTTCTGCTCGGGGATGGTCTGCACGGCGACGATCGCCGCCGCGTCGAGCCTGTCGAGCACCGCGCTGAAGCGGGCCAGATTCTCGGCGAAATAGTCGGAGTTCTCCGGGTCGCGCTCGGAGAGGGAGGAGGCCACGATCTCGGCGTAGCGCTTCGCGAAGGGGATGTTGGTCCAGAGATGCGGGTTCGGGTCACCGTCCTCCTTCGGGAAGGAGAAATCGTAGACCCATTCCTCTGGCGTCACCGTCTGGTCGCCGAGGGCGACGATCTCCGCGCCCTCCTTCATGTTGGCCTCGGCCAGTTCCAGGGTCGGCAGTTCCAGATTCAGCCCGTTCACGAAGATGATGTCGGCGTTTCCCAGGATCTTCGCGTCGGACGGCGCCGGCTCGAAGGTGTGGCTGTTGGTGCCGTCGGGAACGACCCCGCGGAGCTGGATGCGGTCGCCGCCGATGTTGCGCACGATGCTGCTGATGGGAGCGACGGTAGCGGCGACGTTGATTTTGTCGGTCGCGTCCAGCGGATCGCTCCAGCCGAGCGATGACGACGGGGCCGCAGGGGTCGCATCCTGGGCGCGCGCCACGGTCGGTCCCTGAGCGGCGAGCGCGGCGGCGAAAAGGACGAATTGTCGGCGGTCGAGACCCATTGAGCGACTCCTTTGCATATGCGCTACAAACCGCACCTGCAAAAAGTTGCATCTGCGATGGAGTTCAATGTAGCCTGTCGTGAAGATGCGGTCAAATCAGACGGGTGACTCCCGCTACCGCACCGGTGACCGGCGCACCAGGGCAGCGCAGCGCGAGACGGGAAGAACGGCAGACCATGGCGAGCGCGAAGGCTGGAACCGGGACAATGGAGCAAATCGGCCCCGAACATCTGGCGCGGCGGCTGCGCGACATCGGGCAGCGGGTGACGCCGCAGCGTCTGGCGATTCTGGGCGCGTTGCGGCCGGGGGAGCATCTGTCCGCCGACGAGGTGTTTGCGGCGGTGGAGTCGTCCCTGCCGGGGGTCAATCGAAGCACGGTTTACCGAACCCTGGAAATGCTGCGGGACCTGTCGCTGGTGAGCGAGACGGATCTCGGCGGGGGAGCCCGGCAGTACGAGCGGATCGAGGGGCGGCATCATCACCTGATCTGCCAGGGGTGTGGCCGGCAGCAGGAGCTGGAGGACGCGCTTGTCGCGCCCTTGCGAAGCACGATTTTCGAACGCTACGGCTTCGCCGCGGGGATCGAACACCTGGCAATTTTCGGGCTTTGCGGGGAGTGTGCACGGTGAGCGATGGTCCGGCGATCCGGCGGGTGATGCGGATGAGCGGCGCCGAGCGCGACGCGCTCTCGGCATTGCTGGCGGAGGTGGTCGCGGAGGGCGCGTCGGTCGGGTTCCTGCCGCCGATGGAGCCCGAACGGGCCGGGGCATACTGGGATCGGGTTGCCGCGTCGGATGCCGCGCTCTACGTGGCGGAGATCGGCGGCGAACTCGCGGGAACCATCCAGATCCAACTGGCCGAAAGCGAGAATGGCGCGCACCGGGCGGAACTCTGCAAACTGCTGGTGCATCCCCGGTTTCGGCGCCGCGGATTGGGACGAAGCCTCCTGGCCCACGCGGAAATGGAGGCAGGCGCGCTGGGCAGGACCTTGCTCGTGCTGGACACCCGCGAGGGCGACCCGTCGAACGACCTGTACCGCGCGGCCGGTTGGACCGAGGGTGGCCGTATCCCGGCATGGGCGCGCAGCGCAACGGGGGAACTTGCCGGGACGGTGTTCTGGTATCGGATGGAGGACGCGTGAGGCGCGGGTCGGGGTCAGGGAGGGTGCAGATCCGGGCCAGTTTTTCCAGGATGGTTCACGGAACGGGAACCTTTCGAGGTGAAAGGCGTTAGGATTGTGGCCGTTGGGGGACGGCCGGCAACGGAGCGGGACGAGAGACCCCGCGGAGCGCCAGGACGGCGCAAAGGAGACACGGAACAGATGGCACACGAAGATCGGGCTGAGCGGCAGGCGGCGAAGGCCGAGAAGCAGGCGGCGCGCGAGGAGCGC
>CAIPGK010000550.1 GCA_903864575.1 uncultured Chloroflexota bacterium | reverse complement strand
TTCAATCCCCTCGTGAGCATGGGTGAGGATATGCTCGCCACCGTCACCTCGATCCTCGCCATTTTCGTACCGGTGCTGGCAGTGCTCGGCATCGTCGCAATGGCGGTTCTCGCGGCCCTGGGCGTGCGGAAAGCGAAGCGAGCGATCGTCGGCTAACGGTGACGCGCCTCAACGACACGAAACGCAGGGCGAAAACGTCCCGATTGAAAGGATGTATGCCATGACGCAGGACACACCGGTCGACGCCAAGCTCATCCGGTCCCTGTTCAAGGCTTACGACGTTCGCGGCGTGGTGCCGTCGGAGTTGACGCCTGAACTCGCCTATCAGGTCGGACGTGGCCTGGTGCACGTACTCCGACCGCAATCCGTCGCGGTCGGTCGGGACATGCGCGTATCCGGCCCCGAGATTGCGGACGCGCTCATCGACGGAGTGCTCGATGCCGGCGCGGACGTGGTCGACCTCGGAATGGTCTCCAGCGACGCGCTCTATTTTGCCGTCGGTCGCTACGGCTACCCGGCGGGCGTCATGGTCACCGCCTCCCACAACCCTGCCGAGTACAACGGCCTGAAATTCTGCCGCGAGGAGGCCCGCGCCATTTCCCTTGATACCGGACTGGGGGAGATTCGCGACGCCATCATCGCCGGCTTCGCTCCACCTGCGAGCCGCCGCGGCGCCCTCCAGCAGAAAGACGTGCTTCGCGACTATGCAGAATTCATGCGTGGTCAGATCGACCCGGCGAAGGTCTCCCCGCTGAAGATCGCGGTCGACGCCGGGAACGGCATGGCCGGCAAAACCGTCCCGATGGTATTCGAGGGGCTCCCGTTCGAAGTCATCCCGATGTACTTCGAACTCGATGGCTCGTTCCCGAACCACGAGGCGAACCCGCTCGAACCGGAGAACATCGTCGACCTTCAGCGGGTGGTCGTGGAGCAAGGCTGCGATCTTGGTGTCGCCTTCGACGGCGACGCCGACCGGATGTTCCTCATCGACGAACATGGAGCGTTCATCGGCGGCGATATGGTAACGGCGATGGTCGCGGTCAAGGCACTCCAGCGTTCACCGGGCGCGGCCGTGGTGTACAACCTGATCTGCTCCAGGTCGGTGCCGGAGGTCGTGCTCGCCAACGGGGGCAGGCCGCTCCGATCCCGCGTGGGCCACTCCTACATCAAGGAACTCATGCGACAGGAGGATGCCGTCTTCGGCGGCGAGCATTCCGGCCACTTCTACTTCCGGGATCTCTGGTATGCCGATTCCGGCATGCTGGCATTGCTCACGGTCCTGGAGCTGGTCTCCGAAGCAGGCAAGCCGCTTTCGCAGGTCATCGCGCCGCTCGACAGCAGGGTGCGCTCGGGCGAGATCAACTCCGAGGTCGCCGACCCGGCCTCGGTTGCCGCCCGCATCGAGGCCCACTACCGGGCCGACGGCGCCGAAATCGATCACCTCGACGGCATGACCGTTTCGTTCCCGGACTGGTGGTTCAATCTTCGATCGTCCAACACCCAGCCGCTGATGCGACTCAACGTCGAGGCCGATACCCGCGCGACGCTCGACGCCAAAACCGCCGAGGTGCTGGCGATGGTCAGGAGTTGATTTCGTTTCACGGTGGCGTGAAAACCCGGCTCGCGGACAGCCGCCATGAGGTGTCAGTCGGTCGCCGCACCGGTTACCAGCTAGAATCATCAGCGCGTAGCCGGCGCTCGTGACGCTTGGGTGAGGCTCGTGCAATCGCGTCGGCAATCACCCACCGAATCATGGGGAAACCATGCCAGCAGTACAGTTCAAGGACTATTACAAGACGCTGGGGGTGGAGCGAACCGCGGACGAAAAGGCGATCCGCACCGCCTATCGGAAACTGGCGCGACAGCACCACCCTGACCTGAACCCGGGCGACAAAGGTGCGGAGGACCGCTTCAAGGAGGTCAACGAGGCACACGAAGTCCTGTCCGATCCGGACAAGCGGAAACTCTACGACCGCTTCGGAGAGGATTGGGAGCGCTACCGGGACGCTGGCTTCACCGGCGACGAACCGCAGGGGCGCCCCGGAGCGGGTCGCACCCAGGACGTCAACGACTTCGGCTCGTGGTTCACTGGCCAGTCGGGCGGCGGACAGGAGTTCGTCTATTCCTCACCGGATGAAGGCGGTGAAGGCTTTTCCGATTTCTTCCGCACCATGTTCGGCAGCGGCGCCCGGAGTTCCTCTCGGCAGCAGACCGCGCGGTCCCGTCCGCGACGAGGCGAAGATTTGGACGCACCGGTCGAAGTGAGTTTCGACGAGGCATTCCACGGCGCGAAGCGGCAGCTTTCCCTGCAAGCGCCCGAGGTCTGCACGACTTGCGGCGGCGCGGGCTTTGCGCGTGGCAGCATCTGCCCAACCTGCGACGGAAACGGCGTTGTCAACAAGGCGCGGACCCTCGAGGTTTCGATCCCTGCCGGAGTGACCACCGGCTCCAAGGTGCGCATCAGCGGTCAAGGCGGGCCTGGCGATAACGGGGGCCCCCCGGGCGACGTTTACCTCATCGTCACCGTGCGCCCCGACTCACGCTTCGAACGCGACGGAGACGATCTGCGCACCGAAGTCGACGTTCCGGCTGATGTCGCGGCGCTTGGCGGAGAAGCGGTCGTGACAACGCCCACCGGCAAGGTTGCGTTGACGATTCCTGCCGAAACGCAAGCAGGGAAGACCTTCCGACTTCGAGGCCAGGGAATGCCGAAACTAAAGTCGAAGGGCCAGCGGGGCGATCTTTTTGCCAGGACGCGAATCACCATCCCCACCACTACCTCGCCGCGCGAGCGCGAGTTGTGGGAGGAACTCCGGAAGATTCGCACCGGGGAGAGCAAATGATGGAAACCTTCGACAACGCGGAGATGGTTCGTGCCTGGCTTGAGTTCGAACTCGAGGAGGCTCCGGACACCGAGCCGCGCTATGCGATCACCGCCGTCGCCACCCGTGTCGGCATTCACGTACAGACCATTCGCCGCTACGAGCAGTTCGGTCTTGTGGAGCCTCACTCCATCAGCGTCGGTCGCGCCCTGTATTCGGACGCCGATATTCAACGCTTGCAGCGCATTCGGCGCCTCACTGACGACCTCGGCATCAACCTCGCCGGAGTGGCCGCGATCTTGCACCTTCGCCAGCAGGTCGTCGCGCTCCAGCGGGAAATGACGAACCTGAGGCGGCAACGGTCAGGTTCGTAGTACGATAGATCGGACGGGGCGGCCCTTCCAGGCCGCCCTTTTTTCGTGAATGGCGCACGTGAATGGCGCAGAGGAGCCGAACGATGCCGGCCACCATCGGCATGGGCGGACGGTGGGGTGACGAGGGCAAGGGCAAACTGACCGACGCACTCGCCGGCAAGGCGGGCATGGTCGTTCGTGCCAACGGTGGCGCCAATGCGGGCCATACCGTCGAGACCAACCAGGGAGTCTTCAAACTCCACCTCGTCCCATCCGGAATCCTCAATCCCTCCTGCGTCTGCGTTGTCGGGTCCGGCGTCGTCATCGACCTCGCGAAGCTGCTGCGGGAAATGGACGATCTTGAATCCCGCGATATTTCCCTCGCGAACCTGAGAATCGCCGAGCGTGCGCACGTCGTCATGCCGTATCACCCGCAACTCGATCGTCTTGAAGAGGAGATTCGGGCGGACGACGAGATCGGAACCACCAGGACTGGCAACGGTCCCGCGTACTCCGACAAGGTCGCAAGGAGGGGCATTCGCCTCGCAGACCTGATGGATCCCGCCACGTTGCGCCGCAAGGTCGAATCCACTGTCAAGGAAAAGAACGCGCTCCTCGCTGGGGTATATGGTGAAGCGCCAATCGATTCGGACGCGCTGATCGCATCGCTCCAGGCGGCAGGCGAGCGGCTTCGCCCGCACGTTGTTCCTGCTGAAGTCGTCGTCCAGGACGCCCTGGCGGAGGGCAACGACGTCATCCTCGAATGCGCCCAGGGGGCGATGCTGGACGTCGATTATGGCACCTACCCCTTCGTCACCTCCTCATCTCCCACTGCGGCGGGAGCGTGCCAGGGAGCGGGAGTCGCGCCTCTACAGGTGCGGCGCGTGCTGGGTGTGTACAAGGCCTACTCCACGCGTGTCGGCAGCGGCCCGTTGCCGACGGAGCTGCATAACGACGCAGGCCACATCATTCGGGAACGTGGCCGGGAGTACGGCACGACCACCGGCAGGCCACGGCGCACCGGGTGGTTCGACGCGGTGGCCGCACGTCACATCGCCCGACTCAACGGCGTGAGCGACATTGCGCTGACGCTGCTGGACGTGCTCGACACCTTCGAGGAAATCGACGTCTGCGTCGGGTACCGCATCGGTGACCGGGTGATCGACTACATGCCCGCCCGCGACGACGAACTCGCCCGGGTCGAACCGGTCTATGAGACTGTTCCCGGGTGGCTCGCGGACACCACCTCCGCCCGAACTGCCGCTGACCTCCCGGCCGGCGCCCGCGCCTACATCCGGTTCCTCGAGGAGAGAGTCGGCGCACCTGTCAGCCTCGTCGGGGTCGGCCCGAGCCGGGAACAACTGGTGCAGTTGATGCCGGGGATGCTGTAAGGGCATTGCGTGCCGACATGGCGGGAGGGGTCAATCCCGCTCGGCCCGGAGGTCCCGACCCATCAACCGTTCGACGGCCTCCTCCGGTCGCGTGGCTCCTGCGATGACCGCGGCGACCTCCGCCGCGATCGGGAGGTCGACGCCGTGCCGCCGCCCGAGCGCGACCGCAGCAGCGGCAGTCGGAATGCCCTCCGCCACCTCTCCGAGTCTCGAGCGAATCTCCTGCACCGGCACGCCGTCAGCAAGCATCCTGCCAGCCCGGTGGTTGCGGGAGAGCGGACTGGCGCAGGTCGCGATCATGTCTCCCATCCCGGCAAGACCTGCGAAGGTCAACGGATCCGCACCCATCGCCACGCCAAGGCGCGAGATTTCCGCCAGTCCCCGGCACATCAGCGCCGCCTTCCCGTTTTCCCCGGCATCGAGGCCATCCGCCATCCCGGCGGCGAGCGCTATGACGTTTTTGAGCGCTCCGCCGAGTTCCACTCCGGTCACGTCGAGGCTGGTGTAGATCCGGAACCTCGGGGAGGTGAACCCTTTGGCGACCCGATCGGCCACAGCCTGGTCGCGCGAGGCAACGACCGTCGCCGCGTGTTTTCCCGCGGCAATCTCCGGTGCGAGATTCGGCCCCGAAAGGGCCGCAATGCCGGAGTGGCGTTCACCAAGCGCATCCCGCATGACCTCGGTCATTTGCCGCAGGGAGCCCTGCTCCAGCCCTTTGGCCACGCTGACGGCGACGGCGCCAACCGGCAATGATCGAGCGGCGAGCCGAGACACATCGCCGATCGCCGCGCAAGGAACGGCGAACACAACGATTCCCGCTCCCTTGAGCGCAGCGTCGACATTTGTCTCGATGACAACATCCGGGGGGATCTGCATCCCGCCAAGACGCCTGCCGGTCAAACCGGTTGACCGAAGGGCTCGCGCTGCCTCCGGATCGCGCATCCACAGCCGGGTTCGTGAGCCGGCGCCACGAGCCAGCATGGCGAGCGTCATTCCCCAACTGCCTGCGCCGAGTATTGCGACTTCGTCCATCTCACCCTCGCGGTTTGACACCCCCCGGAGCGGCCCATAGACTCGCCCACCGGCCATGCGGGCCGCCCAATCGGAGGCGCGAACGATGACACATCCCGATCTGGACCTGACGCTGCCACTGGACGCCGTGACCATCCAGAAGATCATCCCGCACCGCTACCCCTTCCTGCTGGTTGACCGGGTGGTCGAACTCGAAGTGGGCAAGCGCGCGGTCGGGCTGAAGTGTGTATCGATGGGCGAACCGGTCTTCATGGGCCACTTCCCGAACTACCCTGTACTTCCTGGCGTGATGATCGTCGAGGCCATGGCGCAGGTCGGCGCGGTAGCGATGTTGACCAGTCCCGAGGGCGCCGGCAAACTCGCGCTCTTCGCCGGCATCGACAACGTGCGCTTCAAGCGGCAGGTCAAGCCGGGCGACACCCTGCGACTCGAAGTGGCAATCGGGCAAATGCGGCGAGGCATCGGCGTCGGCTCGGGAACCGCCACCGTGGACGGTGAATTGGCGTGCCGGGGCGACATCATGTTCGCCCTCGTGCCTGCGCCGGAAGGGCTGTGATCCCTGAGATTTTGGCCCGCAATTCGGCGTTTGGAGTATGGTTCGTCGAGTACGGCGCGTTGAGGGAACGCCGGGGGCATGCACGCCCGGTCGTGGGGTCTGAGCCAGAATGAAAACGCCCGCTCGCCTGCTCGGTATTGTCCTTCTTGTCGCCGGAATTGCCGTTGCGATCTTCGGCATCCTGTGGCTTCAGGCGAACGTCGCCGAGGGTCGTCAACAGGCTTCCGGCAACATCTTCGGCATTGCGTTCCTGTTTATCGTGCTTGTGCTTCCTCTCGCTGGGGCAGGAATCTTCTTCCTGATCAAGGGCGGCGAGGAGGCGAAGCAGGCCAAGGCGATGGCCGGTCAACGCAAACTTCTGGACATCGTCTCAACCCGCGGGCAGGTCGCCATCCCCGATCTCGTGCTTGACATGAACTCCAGCCGCGATCAGGTCGAGGACGATTTGCACGCGCTTGTTGGTCGAGGACTGTTCAGCGGCTACGTCGACTGGAACAAGGGGATGCTCTACAGCGTCGATGCTTCAACGTTGCAGGGTTCGCGAACCTGCCCGAACTGCGGCGGCGAACTCGAACTCGCTGGCAAGGGGCTGATCAAATGCCCGTATTGCGGCGCGGAAATCTTCCTGCAGGGCTGATCGGCCGGCCGGGCCGGGATGGAGGTGTTAAGCATGGTTTTCAGGATTGAGCAGGCAACTGTCGGCCCAGGGCTCGTCGATAGCATCCTGCGGTACAAGGGTTCCGCCGACAAGGACGCGATCCGCGATGCGGACCGCCGCATTCGGGACGCCGTCTCCGCGGCCTACGCCGCCGACCTTGCGCGCGTCCGCCGCGTGGCCGGCGACCTGGCAAACCAGCGTCGCATCATGGAGGTTGCCCCGGTCGACGATTTCGCAAACGATCTCTCGTTCCTCATCGACCGCATTCGCACCGCGACCTATGGCTATGACGGGCTGATGGGCGAGCTCTCCGCCAAGCCCGGGGTGGCAGACCAGTTGCGGCAATTCGACGAAGGATTGCTGGCCGGGCGCTCGGGGCTCGATGAAGCCGTCACCGCGCTCGAAAGCGCCTCGAGCAGCAATGGCGACATTGCGGCCGCCGCTCGCCTGGGTCGGGACGCCACGCGTGCCCTGCTTCTGAATTTTGACCTTCGTGGGAAGGTTGCGGAGACGGGCGTCGCTGTCGACCGGGAAAGCGTGCTGAAGGCCCTCAACCCCGGTCTGCCACAACTTCCGCACCCGGCCTGGAATCTCACCGAGGGTGTGGCCATGTCGGTACTGGGTGACGATTTCATCATCGATGCCCGGATCGGCGTTGAAAGTGACAGTGACGCATTTCGGCTCTTCCGGCTGCGCACGGATCCCGAAGATTGGCTGTTCGTGCCGCGCGGCGGAAACGGCGTGATGGCGCGCGTTCGCCCCTACGATGCTCCCGCCGAAGGCGATGGAACCACGCTTGATGGTGTGACGTTCATCGCGGAAAGCGAAGGCGCCGGAGTCGGAGAAGTCGTCGGTGCTGGCGGCGGTTCGGGGGTCCGCCCGGTGCGATACCTCATCCTCGCCGGAGAGTCAGATACCGGCGCCCGTGGGGTGCTCCTCGATTGGGGTCGGGATCGGCAGGCATTCGCCGGAACGGCGGTCCACCCCGCGGATATCGAGATTTTCGGCGTGCCAAAGGGCATCTGAGTCAGGATCATTCCCGGTCGCACCGTGCGCCCGGGGCTCATGAACCAGTAGACGAGGGAGCAAAGACACATGGGTATCTACGATCGAATGTCGACCCTCATCCGCGCGAACCTGAACGACATGCTGGACAAGGCGGAAGACCCGGAGAAGATGATCAACCAGATCATCCGGGACATGGAGACCAGTATCCAGTCTGCCCGCGAGCAGGTGGCCGCGATGATCGTCCAGGAGAAGGAGCTGGAGGCCGACGTCCGCCAGACCCAGACCCTGGCCAGCGAGTGGGGTTCCAAGGCGTCGCGTGCCGTCACCGCCGGCAAGGATGATCTCGCCCGCGAAGCCATTCGCCGCAAGCGGGACAACGAGCAGAACGCCACCATTTACGGCGAACAACTCAAGGCCCAGAAGGACGCTGTGGTGATGCTCAAGGAGCAGTTGCGCCAGCTCGAGGCCAAGTATCAGTCGACGCTCAGCCAGCGCGACTCCTACATCGCTCGCCAGCGGCGCGCCCAGGCCCAGAAGCAGGTGGCGACTGCCGCGTCCGCGTCCGTCCTCAGTCCCCTCGACCCGACAGCAGATCTCGAGCGAATGGAGCGCAAGATCCGGCTGACGGAAGCCGAAGCTGCCGCCGCCCTGGAAATGGGGCAGGAGAGCAGCCTTGACGCACAGTTCCGCGAACTTGGATATGACGATGACATCGAAGCCGAACTGGCGATGCTCAAGGGCGGCATCGACACCAAGATCGCCGAGTTGACCGACGGCTCAGGCGGCAACTGATCCCTGCCCTGCCAACCCCTCGCGCTGTGCGCGTGACCAGCCCGCGGTGGGAAGCCGCCGCGGGCACGATTCTTCCCCGGAGGCCGCAATGGCGATCATCGACGTCATCGAGCACCCCAACGAGCGAGCCGACGAGATTGTCCGGCGCGTCCCTGAAGTTGGTTCGGGCGAGTTCAAGCTGGGCTCCCAGTTGATCGTTCGCGAGAGCCAGGAAGCCGTTTTCGACCGTGACGGGTAGGCGTTGGTCGTATTCGGTCCCGGCGGGTAC
>CAIPGK010000549.1 GCA_903864575.1 uncultured Chloroflexota bacterium | reverse complement strand
GCTTCGAAACCGGATTCGAGGATGCCCTTCCGTCGGAGGCCTGATCGGGTCCTCGCGCCATGACCGGGCCGGCCGCGTTACACGACGACGCCGGCCCGATCGCATCACCCCGTTGACGTTTCTCGCCGTCGCCTTCACCATGATGACATGGACGCGACCGCCGCTGGCATCACCCTCGACGATGAAGAACGGGCCATGCTTGCTGGCGAGCTCGGCGCGGCCGCCCAGTTCGCCGTCCGGTTGCTTGCGCGCATGGCGCCGCTCTATGGCGCGGATCGCCTCCTACCGGTCACGCGAGCCCACATTGATGGTTGCATCTACTCCGGTGACGCCGGACTCGAGTATGCCGAACGGCTCGTCGCGATGGGCGGTGTCGTCCGGGTTCCCACCTCGCTCAACGTCGTATCCCTTGACCGCGCCCGCTGGCGGCAGCTTGGCATGCCCGCGCCCTATGCCAACAGCGCGCGCCGCATCGCCGATGCCTACATCGCGATGGGGGCAATGCCCACCTTCACCTGCGCCCCGTACCAGACGGAGGCACGACCCTCATTCGGCGAACAGATCGCCTGGTCCGAATCCAATGCAGTCGCATTCGCCAACTCCGTCTGCGGGGCACGAACGAACCGATACGGTGATTTTCTCGACATCGCCTGTGCGCTCGCGGGCCGTGTCCCCGCCGCCGGACTCCACCTCGATGCCGCGCGCCGCGCCACGACCCGAATCGACCTCGCTCCCCTCCCACGAGGCTTGCCGCAGCGGGACGATTTCTGGCCTGTGCTCGGCTACCTGATCGGTTCGCTCGTCACCGACGATGTTCCGGTCATCACCGGGCTCGACGCCACCCCAACCGAGGACCAACTGAAGGCCCTGTGCGCCGCCTCCGCGACCTCCGGGGCCGTTGCCATGTTGCATCTGGCGGGCATTACCCCGGAAGCGCCGACACCGGACGACGCCCTCGGCGGAAGGCCTGCGGAGCGAACGATCCGCGTGGGTCTCGATGATCTCCTCGCCGCCCGACGGTCGCTCACCACAACCGACCGGGAACAAATCGACATCGTGGCGTTCGGCTCCCCCCATTGCAGCCTCGATGAGTGTCGCCGCATCGCCCGCCTTGTCGAGGGTGCGCGCGCAGCACAGGGCGTAACGGTCTTCATCACCACCAGCCGCGCAGTCCGCGATCTGCTCGATCGGTCCGGCGACCTGCGCACCCTCGAAGCCTTTGGCGCACGCGTTACCGCCGACACCTGTATCGTCGTCGCCCCACCGCTCGTTCCTTCCGGAGCGGAAGTCCTGATGACCGACTCCGCGAAGTACGCCCACTACGGCCCCGGGCTGCTCGGCATGGACGCTGTGTACGGCTCGACCGAGGCCTGCGTCGCGTCCGCGGTCGCCGGGCGGGTCATTCACGACGACACGGGGTGGACAGCATGACCGTCATCGCTCGCGGACATCCAATCGTCTCCGGAGCCGCATCCGGAGAGGCAGCCGTAACCGACACCCCGCTCAGTTTCTGGGGAGGTCTCGATCCGGATACCGCGGAGGTTATCGACCGGCACCACCCCCTGATCGGAGAACGCCTCGCCGGGAAGATTCTCGTTATGCCATCCGGGCGCGGCTCCTGCACCGCCAGCGGCGTGCTGCTGGAGACGATTCGCAATGGCTCCGCACCGGCAGCGATCATCCTGTCACGTACCGACCCCATCGTCGGGCTTGGAGCGATCCTCGGGCAGGAACTCTATGGTGTTACCGTGCCGGTCGTGGTGATTGGAGAGACTGAACGGATCGCGATACATTCGGGCGCCACTGTTTCAGTCTCCGCCGACGGAACCATCGCCATCGACTAGCACCCGTCCCGGCTCGAATCACGAAGGATGAACGACGCCGGGGAGCGATCCCCGGCGTCGTTCATCATGATTGAGGCTGGTTTCGGATCGCTACCGCGAAGCGGCCGCGGAAGCCGCGTGGCGCAGCTTGTCGGCCATGTCAGTCCTCTCCCACGGCAGATCGAGGTCGGAACGCCCGAAGTGCCCGTAAGCAGCGGTTTGCCGGTACATTGCGTTCCTGAGTTCGAGTTTGTCGATGATCGCGCCGGGGCGCAGGTCGAAATGCTCCGCGATCAGGTTGCGGATCGTCTCATCAGGCACCTTGCCAGTGCCGAACGTCTCGACCATCACCGACACCGGGTGCGCCTTGCCAATGGCATAGGACACCTGGAGTTCGAAACGGTCCGCGAGCCCCGCAGCCACGACGTTCTTGGCAACGTACCGCGCGGCATAGGCCGCCGAACGGTCGACCTTCGTCGCGTCCTTGCCGGAAAATGCGCCGCCGCCATGGCGGGCCATGCCGCCATAGGTGTCGACGATGATCTTCCGGCCAGTCAGCCCCGCGTCGGCCATCGGGCCGCCGATCTCGAAGCGCCCGCTCGGGTTGATGTAAAACCGGGTTCGCTCGTCGATCAGGTAGGCGGGGACCACCTTGTCGATCACCAGCGCGCGAATGTCGTGGGCGATCTCCTCGTTTGTCGGCTCTGGCCGATGCTGGGTCGAAACCACGATCGCGTCAACCCGCTTCGGCTTTCCGTTGTGGTACTCG
>CAIPGK010000548.1 GCA_903864575.1 uncultured Chloroflexota bacterium | reverse complement strand
CACAGCGACCCATGATCTTGCTTGTCGTGGTAAGCATCGTGGGTGTAGAAATGCAGGCCTGCGTATAGCCTGCCGTTCGCCAGCAGCAGCGATTGGACGGGCAGCCAGGCATCGTCCAATTGCACGCACTGAGCGGGCATGGTGGTCTGCTGCGCGTATGGCAGGTTCGCCGGGCAGCGGTAGATTTTTCCGTTTTCCTGCCCCATCCAGATCTGGCCGTCGGCGGCGGCAAGGGAAAGCACGTCACTATCGCCCCACCCGCCGGCCATGATGTGGGTGCAGTTCGCGCCGCGATCGGCGATCGGGCAACTCAGCCCGCCGTTGCTTCCGGCGTAGTAGACGTTCACGCCGTCGGTCGCCATCGCCTTGGTGTAGACACCCTGCGTGTCGATTCCAGAGTTGAAGCACGACGTCAACGCCGCCGGGGACGACGGGTCCGCGCACACCCAGATTTTGCGGCCTGCGTAATGCCCCGCCCAGAGCGTGTCTTGCTCCGTCGATAGCGCCGCGGTCTGCTGCGGCGTCTGCAGCACCGCCGCCAGCACCAGCAGCCCGCGGGCAATCCCTCGCCCGCGCCGCGTCAGTGTCCCAGGTATCGTTATCATCGCCGTCATCTCCCTTCCCCCGTCGTCCATCGAATGGCGATCATCCGCCCTTCGAACCCCGTGTTAGCGTCACGTTCACCGGCTTCGTCGTGTCCTGCTCGATGGTGAAGCTGGCTTGCCCGCTGTGCTTCCTGGCCTGCACCGTCACGGTGTAGGCGCCGGGGTCGAGCAGATCGACGGTTGTCTTCAGGATCCCGCCCTTCACCAGATCGCACATTCCGACCTTCATGGTCTTCGCCACGTCGTTCGGGCCTGTGACGGTGACGGTCGCCTTCGGGTTCTTGCCGTCCTTGCAGCGCTTCGTGAGGTTCTTGCTCAGCGCTGCGGCCGACTTCACGGTGAGCGACACGCCGCCAACGCCGACCGGACCCCCTGCCGGGACATACAGGAGGTACGCCATGGCTCGCAAGTTGTGCCCGTCGTTTCCCCACGTATTCGTGAACGCAACGGTGTTGAAGAAATACCTCCCTGGGGCGTTGCTGGAAAAGGCGCCACCCGCGCCTGCGGCCACCGAGAAGGGAGACCCTCCGTCTATCTCGGGGAGCAGCGTGATGCAGGCGTTGGAACTTGTCGCCGGGCACGCCAGGACGGAGCCAGGACAGTTCGTGTTGTGATTGCCCGCACAGGTGCCTTCACCGGCCGCGGCATAGACCGTTCCCTGCCCGTATGAGACCGATTGCAGACGGGAGTCAGTTTTCCACCAGTTGTCGCAGGCGTTGGCCTTGACCGGGTCGCAGCGCCAGAGGACGCCGCTGGCGAGCCCGGCCCAGAGGTAGCCCCCTCCGGCGCTGAGCGACCCAGCCCACGTGTCGCCGTAGGCGTCAAGATTGCTGCACGCGTTTGTGGCGAACGGATCGCAGCTCCAGAGAATCCCCTGATTCTTGTATATGCCAAGTCCCGCATAGAGCCTTCCGTTGGCGATCAGGAGGGATCTCACGCTGCGATCGCCCGCGTCGTTGAGCAGCACGCATTGGGATGGCACGCCGGTCTCGACGGACCAGGGAATGGTGGCCGGGCAGCGGTAGATTTTCCCCGAGTCGAACCCGATCCAGAGCTGGCCATCCGCCGCGGCCACGGAACGGGCGTTCGTCCAGTTCCACAGGATTGCGGTGCAGTTCTCGCCCAGATCGGAGATCGGGCAACTGACCGCCCCGGCGTCGTCGCTGACGAAGTAGACGTTGAGGTTGTCGGCCGCCATCGCCACCCAACTCCAACCCTTCCCGATCTGCGTCGCCGTACTGAAGCAGGAGGACATCGATTCTGGTGACGACGGATTCGCGCATGCCAGGATATTGCCAGCGTCCTGATACGATGGACCCGCCCACAGCGAGTCGTACGTCCTTGACTGCGCCGCGCTTGGCCGCGGCGTCTGCAGGATCGCGGCCAGCGGCAGCAGCAATACCGCCGCCAGCACCAGCAATCCCCGTGCGATCGCCGCGCGGCGTGGAGTGGCCATACCCGATCGTTGCATCGTTCGCTCCTTGGTCCGCCTTGTCGCGTGATCTCGCGTGTCGCCTGCAAACCTTCAAACGTTTATACGTTCAGGATAAAGGTTTGTTCCCGCCCTCGATATGGCCGGACCGGGCCATTTTTCGGGCCATTCCTGCTGCCCGTGCGGCATGGCTGGTGGCCTGACGTCGTGTCGCCGCGCAGGGCGGTGTTGCCGCGCTCGGCAGGGCGCGCGCCTTCCCCGCCGTGGTGCTACCTGCCGCGCAAGATGGTTACCGTAGCACGGTAGCCGGGGATCGTTTCGGTCCTGTAACAGCGGTGGATAGATGGGAGTATCGTGCAAGCTGCGGGTGATGGCTTTGTGTGGCTGCCGTCTGACACGAAGACGACCGGGTCATCACCCTGCTGCGCGGCATTTCGGGGGAGAGCGTTGCGGCCATGACGAACCGTGACAATCAGCTGGCGGGATCGCAGGCGCTGGACGTGCTGCCGGACACCGTGCGGCGCTTGTGGGCGAGCAATCATCCGGGCGACCGATGGGCTCCTCGCGGTCCGTCAGCCCTCAAAGCGAGGAATCCGGCCTAGCCAAGTTCCACCGCCTGGATGCGGCCGAGTCCGGTGGCGAGCGCGCGCCACGTCTCGCCGGCGTCGCGGCTGGCCCAGAGCGTGCCGTCGGACGATCCTGCGTAGACGCCGCCGGCGTCGGCGGCCATCGCGTCGCGGAGGATCATGTAGTCGCCGTCGCAGGGCAGTCCATTGCGCTGCGGGGTCCACGACGCGCCGCCGTCGAGCGAGCGCCACGCGGTGATGCCGTCGACCGTCCGCAGCGTTTCGTTCGATTGGGGGATGACCCAGACCGCGGACCCGGCCGGGCCGTCGTGTGGCGCGGCGGCGATGCCGAAGCCGAACCTGCTGGGCAAGCCCTCCGAGATGTCGATCCAGGTCGCGCCGCCGTCGTCGGAGCGGTACATCCCGTCGTGACTTTGCATGAAGTAGCGGTCGGGGTTGGTCGGGTCCGGAGTGATCTTGTGGACGCAGCGGTGCACGCCGGGGTGCTCCGCGTCGTTGCCGGTGAATGCCTTGAACATGTCGGCGAACGAGGTGGTTCCGTCGTTGGCGGGGTCCCACGTGACGCCGCAGTCGGTCGAGCGGAAGGCCCCGGCGCTGGAGATGGCGACGATCACGCGGTCCGGGCGGGCGGGATCGTGCAGGATGGTGTGGAGGATCAGGCCCGCGCCGCCCGGCGTCCATTCCACGGTGCTCGGGTGCTCGTTCAGCCCGGGAACTCCCTGCCACGTTGCGCCGCCGTCATCCGACCGCAGCAGCTGGGCAGGCTGCGCGCCCGCCCAGACGGTGCCGCGCCCGGTCGGAAAGACGTGCCAGGCGCGTTCGGCGTCCAGCGGGCCGGCGGGACAGGCCCACGTCGCGCCGTCGTCGCTGCTGCGCCAGATCGCGGCCTGTTCGCCGCGGGTGGCGGCCGCCCAGAGATCGCCGGTAGCGGGATCGCGGCGGGCATGGGAGACATCGTGCCCGTTCAGCAGTGGTCCGCGGACGGCGGATTCGCCCCCGTCGCGGCCGATCAGGAAGAGCCCGTCGCGGCTGGAAACGAGGATGGTGGTGCGATTCTGGTTCATGCGCGCGCTCCCCGGCGGTGTTGGACGAATCTGGACCAGCTGTGTACGTACAGTCTGATCCGGGAAGCAGAGGATCGCAAGGGCAGTGCCGGTGCATGGTTGCCCGGTTGAGGCAACTCGGCCGCGCCGCATCAGACGAGGTGGACGATCTCGACTCGGATCCCAGAAGCCTCCGGTCAGCCGAGCAGGCTCGTTTGCTGAACGAGTGGCTGGGCGGGCGCAATCGAGCCGTCGCGCAGGATGTGGAGCACCTCGACATCGCTCGCGATCAATGTTTGCGCGATCAGGTGGTGGCGATGGCACCGATCCGGGTCAGCTTCGCTGCACTTGATGGCGACTCGCCGGGTTGCAGCCAGCGTCATGAGGCGGTCAATGCCTACGCGGTAGCGGCTGGTTTTTGCCACGGCTTGGTAATCCACCAGCGACAGGTAGTCGGCATTTCCTCTCGGGACGACGCCGTTCCGGTAGAGATCGGGGGTTTCCGGCCTGCCTCCGAGGAACTCCCCGGCGAACCGGTAGCCGATGCCGTGGCTCTTCAGTACGAAGTTGAGGTTGTCCTTCGAGAAATGCGGCGAGAACTTGCTGTACGGCGCGGAGCGGACATCGACGAGGAGTTCCACCGCGCAGGCCTCGAGCAGGCGGAGGAAATCGGTCATCGCGTGGTTGCTGTGTCCGATGGTGTAGATGACCGCCCGGCTCATCTGGTTCGTCGCTCTCCGTCGTCCCTGGACTGGGACTGCCGCAACACTGTACTGGAAATTGGGCACAGGCGAGTGGCATGGTCGCGTTTGTCCCGGCGATCATGGCGCCAGGTGGTTTCGGAACGCACGGCAGATAGCGGCGCCCCCAGCCGAAGCCAGGGGCGGATCGCCTGTCGATCGGTTAGCGGAGGGACGTTCAGTCCAGCGGGCGGGAGGACGGACCTGGCACCGAGAGCATTCGCTCCAGCGCGACGAGCGCGTCGCGGCGGGTATCGCCGT
>CAIPGK010000547.1 GCA_903864575.1 uncultured Chloroflexota bacterium | reverse complement strand
GGTCGCGCTCGACCAGCAAGCGGGCCAGGTTCCGGGCTTCCGGCTGGCTGCCGGCAAGCACCCGGTCGATGAC
Source organism: uncultured Chloroflexota bacterium (assembly GCA_903864575.1). Taxonomy (GTDB): domain Bacteria; phylum Chloroflexota; class Chloroflexia; order Thermomicrobiales; family UBA6265; genus CADCWF01. The sequence continues at coordinate 7,506 of CAIPGK010000547.1, read as the reverse complement.
CGCGACCTTGCTCTCGCGCGAGACGCTCGGGTTGGCGAGGAAGTTCGCCGCCGACCGGTCTGCGCTCAATTCACCGAGGCGCTGGAGGTCGATCTGCCAGGCATCGAGCGTTCCCCGCTCCTTGCCCAGTTCGAACACCGCCTGCGCGTACCGCTTGGCCGCACTGCTGGCCACCGTGGCCTCCTCTTCCCGATCGGGCGTGCCCGGCGACAGCCGGACTTCCCGTCATCATGCCGCTACGCCCCGGAAGGGGCGCGCGGCCGGAACGTGATCTTCCGCTAGTTGGACGCCTGCGCCAGCGCCTCCGCGATCAGGGCAGCCTGCGCTGCCGGGTCAAGGTTCTTGCGGACGATCTTCTCGGCCGCCGAGACCGAGAGGTCGGCCACTTCCTGACGCAACTGGAGGCGGGCCTGCTCGACTTCCTGGCGGATCGTCGCTTCAGCGCGAGCCTGGTACTCGCCAGCCTGCGCCGCGGCAGCTTCCTGCGCCCGCGCGATGGTCGCATCGGAGGCAACCTTCGCCTGGGCGACAATCTGCTGCGCCTCGCGGCGCGCCTCGTTCAGGATCTCCTCGTTGCGGGTCGCGGTCGCGGCCAATTCGGCCTTCATCCGCTCCGCCGCCGCAAGACTCTCCTTGACCGACTCCGTGCGCTTGTCGAGGACCGAGGTGATCGGGCCGAGCGCGAACTTCCAGAACAGGAAGACAAAAATCATGAATGCGATCAGCTGGACGATAAATCCCCAGAGATCGAGACCGAGTGCTCCCATACCTTCGATACTCCCGCGAACCGCGCCGGCTGCAACCGGGCTGCTGCCCGTTTACGCGCCGCGCCCCGGCCGCCCTGTGGCGCGGAATGCGCGGACGTCCGGCGGCCTTGCGGCCACCGGACGCCGGATTCGCCCTAGACGACGAAGGCGATGATGATGGCGATAACGAAGGCGTAAATCGCGACCGCCTCGGCGAGCGCAGCGCCGATGATCATGGTGGTCCGGACATCGCCGGCAGCCTCCGGATTGCGGCCGATGGCCTCCATCGCGCCGCGGACCGCCATGCCGATGCCCAGCCCGGGGCCGAGACCGCCGATGCCGATCGCAATCGCAGCGCCAATCGCCTTCGCAGCTACCGGATCCATATGACCTCTCTCCCTTCCGCACGGCTGGCCGCTCACGGACCGCCGCAACTTCCCGGCTGCGGACACTCCCCAGCCAATCCGCCTTTACTCAAACCCCGGCAGGCACACACCCGCCAAGGTTCCAGCAGCAAGCCCGCAGGCCCTGCCGCTGTCCCTACCTAATCCCCGGCGCCAGCCGACGCATGAGCGCCGGGGGCCTTCGGATGATGGGCAACGTCGTGCGCCTCTTCGTGGCCATGATCGCTGTGCGAGGCCGAGGCAAGGGTGATGTAGATGAGAGTCAGCAGCGCGAAAACGAGCGCCTGAATCGTGCCGAACAGGAGTTCGAGGCCGATGAAGACGACCGGCAGGAAGAGCGGCAACACCGCAATCTTCAGCGCACCGACCATTGCGTAAATCACGCCCAGAAGAACTTCTCCCGCGAAAACGTTGCCGAAGAGACGCGCCGACAGCGAAATGATTCGGGAGAATTCGCCGATAACCTCGATCGGGAAGAGGAATACCGGGTCGGCCATGTGCTTCAGGCGTCCGCCAACGCCGTGGGCCTTGATGCCCGCAACCTGCACCAGTGTAAAGGTGAGCACCGCCATCGCCAGCGTCATGTTGATGTCCGCGTTCGGCGGTCGGAAGAGCGGAAGATGCTCCTCCTCGTGGCCCTCGGCAGCAGCCTCACCGCCTGCGGTGATCGGCGCGGTCACGATCGTGTCCTGCCCAAGGCTGGCCAGTTCGAGGGCTGCGCCCTCGCCTTCCGCGGGAACCGCCTCGCCTTCATGGACGACGCCAGCCTCCGGGGCCTTTTTTATGTAGATGGTGCCGACGCCAGGCAGGATGCCGGTGTAGTTCGCGAAGGCGATGAAAATGAAGATCGCCCCGACCAGCGGGAAAACCTGCCGGCCGATCTTCTTGCCGCCAGTCCCCTCGACCAGATCGAGCAGAAACTCGGCGATCAGTTCGAAGATGCCCTGCGCCTTGCCCGGAACCGGCTTCGCGTTCTTCGCGATCAGTCCGAACACGAGCAGCAACAACCCCATCACGATGAACATGGTGAACATGGAGTTGGTGACGGCGACCGGACCCAGCTGGAACAGCACTTCCGGCTTGACCGAGATGTGGATCTTCATGCCTCGGCGCTACTCCCCATCCTCGCGGGCCACGCGTTCACGTTCGCGCTCCCGATCTTCCCGCTCCCATTCAGCCGCTCGCCTAGCTCGCTCCTCCGGATCGATCCGGAGGTCCTCGCTCTTCACGCTGGCGGTCGCCTGCCCAAGATGCACCAACTGGTAGCCCGCTGCGATCAACCCAACTGCCACGCCAATCAGCGTGAACACAGGCGTTCGCCCCAACCACCGATCGATAAGAAGGCCGCCTATAATTGGAAGGATCAGCGCTGCTGCGATCCCGAACCCGATTCCCGCCGCCTGTCCGACCGCGTTGACTCGCGATCTGTTGACTGGCGACATCCCGTCAGGTTCCATCGGCGATGGCCCTCTCTGCATCTGGACCTCGATTGCGAAGATTATCACAATCTTCCTGGGTACGGGTGACTCGGTCATTCTGGCCTTTCGGGCATCTTTCCCGAGGCCCGTGCACGGTACAGTATCGCCAGCTACGGAGCGGCCACCCGGGTGGCCGCCATTCACCGTCGTTTCACGCGATCGAGGGGTTGTCCATGCGTCTGGTCCGCATCGGTCTTGCCAGCGTCAACACCACCGTCGGGGCCTTCGCCGCCAACACCGACCGCGCGATCCGCATCGCTCGCGACATGGCGACCGACAATGTGACCGTTGGCGTCTTCCAGGAGCAACTCATCGGCGGCTACCCCGTCGAGGACCTCATCCAGTGGCAGGGCTTCGTCGACGGCCAGTGGTCACACCTCGAACGCTTCGCCGCTGCGACCTCGGACCACCCAACCCTCTTCATCGTCGGCGTCGCCGTCGACTTCAACGGCCTTCGGTACAACTGCGCGGCGGCGGTCGCGGGCGGGAGCATCCTCGCCGTCGTCCCCAAGGAGAAGCTTCCGACCTACAACATCTTCTATGAGGGTCGGACCTTCGCCCGAGGGATCATCGCGGGAGGGGTGGACATGGTGCATGGCGTCCCCTTCGGCGATCTCATTCTCGAATGCGACTTCGGCCGGGTGGCGATGGAGGTGTGCGAGGATCTCTGGTCTCCCGACGGCCCAATGGGCCGCCGCGCCTACTCCGGCGCAGAGCTGGTCTGCAATGTCAGTTCCTCCCCCTACCGGGTCGGCGTCGTCCAGACCCGCAAGGAACTGATCGCCACCCGTGCCGCCGACCACCAGGTGACCATCGCCTACTCCTGCCAGGTCGGCGCGAACGATGCCCTGATCTTCGACGGCGGCGGCTACATCAACCAGAACGGCAAGCCGATGCTGGACGCCCCCCGCTGGCGCGAGGGCTGGGCCGCGGTCAACGTCGATCTCGACCGCACCGCGCGCCTCCGAACCGAAAACTCGACCTGGCGCGCCGACCAGGAGGATTGGGCGCAGCACAACGACCCGGTCCCGGTCCTGCCCGTCTCGTCCGATCTGCTGGACACCGCCGCCGGCCGCCGGGGTCTCGCCTACCCGGTTCCGGCCTCACGCTCCTTCTTCCTCCCCTCCGAGGAACCCCGGCAGAGCGCATCGTCCGCCTTCTGCGAGGACATCCTCGACGCCCTCGCGATGGGCGTCGGCGACTATTTCGAGAAGAACCCCTTCTTCGACGTGCTCGGCATCGCCCTCTCCGGCGGCCGCGATTCGCTGCTGACCCTGCTCGTGGCCCACCGCTACGCCTCCCGCGTCCGCCCGGAGAACCCCGGATCGCTCATCCGCGCCTTCACCATGCCCTCGCAGCACACCAGCGACGAGACCTTCGACGCGGCGAAGACGATCTGCGAAAACCTCGGCGTGCCCCTCGTCGTCGTTCCCATCGCCGAGGCCTACGAGCGCGAACTCGCGGCGGCGGAGACGATGCTCGGCGGGCAGGACACGAACCCGATCACGAAGCAGAACATCCAGGCCCGCATCCGGGGCCAGCGCATGTGGAACTGGTCCAATACCTCGAAGGGCCTGTTCCTGCAGACCGGCAACATGAGCGAAAAAGCGGTCGGCTACACCACCATTGGCGGCGACCTCGAGGGCGCCCTCGGCGTCCTCGCGAACGTGCCGAAAACGGTCGTCATGTACCTGCTCGACTACCTGCTCGATCGGACCGGCTACGCGGGCATCGCCAAGGTTCTCGCCAAGCCCGCGGGCCCGGAGCTTGCGCCGAACCAGGTGGGCGAAAGCGAACTCATGCCCTTCCCGGTGCTGGACGCCTGCTTCCATCTCTTCGCCGCGGAGAAACTGCTGCCGTCCGAAGTGGAGCTCGTCGTCGCCGAGATGTTCCCCGAACTGCCTGAGCAGGACGTCCGCGCCTACGTGGAGAAGTTCACCCGGATGTTTCTGTCCAATATCTACAAGTGGGTGCAGGCGCCGATCTCCCTGCACATCGGCAATCTCGACCTCGATCGCGAGCGAGCCCTGCAGCTCCCGGTAGTGCAGGACAAATCCTGGACCCTCGGCGGCACGGACGCGCACGATTAGCGGCAGGAGGGTCCCATGAAGAGGTCGTCGCTCGCGCTCACCATCACCTGCACCGTTGTCTTCGCCTTCGCCGCCCTGTTCGCCCCGTTTCCGGCAGCCGCGTCGGCCATCGACATCGGCCTTGTCCCGATGCAGGATTTCTCCTGCGACGCCCTCGCCCCGGCAACTCCATCAGCATCTACCCCGGCGGCGGGCACAGCATCGCCACAGATCATGCTCCCCTCCGGCACGCCGGTGCTTACCGAGGCTGACTATCCGGCCGGCGATGACGCCGACCCCGCCGTTGCCGAAGCCCTCGTCGCGCTGGAAACCCGCTATGCCGCCTGCCTGAACGCAGGTGACCTCCCGGCCGCCGCCAGCATCCTCGCGCAGCCGCTGCGGGACCGCCTCTTTTCTCCGGCATTGCTGGCGAAAAAGGCGCAAGCCTCGCCCGTCCCCTCATCCGATCCGGTGGGCGCCATCGCTCTTCGCTGCATCCGCCAATCGGGCGACGGCGCGGCAGTCGCCTTCATCGACCACTTCGACGACAACGCCGTCCGCACATCGACCATGATGCGGGTCTACCGGGAGTTGGCCGATGGCTGGCACGTCGTGGAGCAGGCCGGGGTGAAGGGCGTCTCGACGGAAAGCTGCCCGTAGGGCCGGGCGCCCTCACGCCAGCGTTCTCCCATTGCGATGCTCGATGGAGTGCGTTTCGCCAATTCCATCGGGGAATCAGACGAAAAGCCCCTCTCCCGCCGCGGCCGGAGAGGGGCTGGGGCAGGGCGTCACCTACGGCCGGACGATGCACCGGAACGAAATGTGATTGGTCCCGGTGTCGACCGGATGGTGCATCCGGGCGGCCGGGCGGTAGCGACGGCAGTAGGTCTCGCCGCAGGCCCAACTCCCGCCCTTGAGCACCTTTCGCGGGATGTGCGCGCTGTCGTTCGGGTCCATCGAGGTCTCGGCCTGCCCGCGTGCGGAGGCATTGCCGCAGCAACCGCCCTCGGACGCGTGGCTGGTGGTGTACCAGTCGATGGTCCAGTCCCAGGCGTTGCCGATCATGTCGAAGAGGCCGAAGTGGTTCGGCGGAAATTTGCCAACCGGCGCGGTTCGCTCGTACCCGTCTTCGACCGTGTTGAGCCACGGGAACTGTCCCTGCCAGTAGTTGGCGAGCATCTTTCCCTTCGGCGCGAGTTCATGCCCCCACACGTATGGCATCCCTTCGATCCCGCCGCGGCAGGCATACTCCCACTCGGCCTCGGTCGGGATCTGCTTCCCGGCCCACTCCGCGTAGGCAGCCACGTCCGCCCACGCGACGTGGAGGACCGGGTGCTTCTCCTTGCCGTCCAGCGTGCTGTCCGGCCCTGCGGGATGCCGCCAGTTCGCGCCCGGAACGAATTCCCACCAGCGGTAGTGATTTTCCAGCGAGACCGGCTGATCGGGCTGGTTGAACACAACCGACCCCGCCACCAGCATCTCCGGCAGCGCGCCCGGGTAATCCTCCGCCTTCGGCGCGATCTCGGCGATGGTGACGTACCCGGTCTCCTTCACGAAGCGCCGGAACTGGGCGTTCGTCACCTGGTAGCGGTCCATCCAGAAGCCCTCGACCGAGACCTCGTGGACGGGCGCCTCCTCCGGGTAGTGGTCGTTCGACCCCATCAGGAAGGTTCCGCCGGGAATCCAGAGCATGTCCTTGAATGGCGGCGGTCCCGGCGGCATGCTGATACGGTTGGTGGTGGCGGTCATGGCGGCTGTCGGCTTTCAGCTATCGGCGCTCGGCCATCGGGTGTCAGGCCCGGACTCCGGAGGCCCGGGCCCCCTGCTCCTGTTGCGGCAAGGGTAGCGGGTCCACGTTACCCGTGCATCCCCACGCCGTCTTGCCTACCCGCGCCGCTTCCGAATCGACCGCATCTCAGAACGGCCAGAGGTTCATCTCCTGCGTCCACGCGCGCGGAGGCTGGCGAAGGAGCCAGAGCACTGCGTCGGCCACATCCTCGGGCAGCAGGTAGCGCTTGCCCGGGTCCTTCGCCATTGCGGCCTCCTTTTCCTCAACGGGACGGCCGGCAAAGGAGGTCAGGATGCTGCCGGGGTTGATGACGGAGGTCTTGATCCCGGCCGCGCCAGTCTCCGCTCCGAGCGCCTGCATAAACCCGATCAGCCCGAACTTGCTGGCCGAGTAGGCCGCCAGGTTCGCATACCCCTGCTTCCCCGCGCCCGATCCGATGGCCACGATCCACCCGCCCCCGCTTGCGCGCAGGTGCGGTAGCACGGCCCGACTGGTCAGGAAGACGCCCGTCAGGTTCGTGGCGAGGGTCTGGTTCCAATCGGCCAGGCAATATGCCTCGACCGGCCCGTACAAGCCCACGCCGGCACAGGCGATCAGGCCATCGAGTCCGCCGAACGCAGCGGCGGCGGCGGCGATCGCCTGCTCGACGGAGGTTTCGTCGGATACATCGCACGGCAACGCGAGGGCCTCACCGCCTGCTGCCGAAATTCCGGCGGCCGCCTCATTGAGCGCCTCCGCCGATCGCGCGATCAGCGCAACCCGCGCCCCTTCCCCCGCCAGCGCTGCTGCAATCGCCCGCCCCGCCCCGCTCCCTGCGCCGGTGACGACGATTCTCGCCCCCGCAAGCCCATCCCCGGTTTGCCCGCTCATTCCCTCGCCTCCGGCATCGTGAACTCCTGGACCACCTCGCGCTCGCTCACCCAGCGCTCCACGAACTGGCCTGCGGTGACATCGCCGATCACTCGACGCCAGAACCGCTGCGCAGCGGGGTTGGCGCGAATCTGAAGCACTTGCCACGGG
>CAIPGK010000546.1 GCA_903864575.1 uncultured Chloroflexota bacterium | reverse complement strand
GCTCGTCGAACTGCGGCATGGCGACGGGCGCTGCTGTTTCCATGCGTCGATGCCGCAGTCGTGCCGTCTTAAGCATCTGCAATTTCCGCGCTGGGCAATGTCCTGTCGGATTCTTTGTTGGTGTCGACAGATGGTCACGCCCCAGCCTCGACTCGCCCACCTCTGCGAACGCCGAAACATCGGCGCCCTCGCGGCAATGCTCGGCGCCACCGCGCCGTCGTATGCCCTCTGCGCGCCACGCTCGCACTTTGTGATGCGCGGCGAATCCCTGGCCGAGTTCTCGAACCATGTTCCTGCCTGTCTGTGGGAGCAGGGGCTTCCAGCCTGCTGCTGGTGCGCAACCTCGACCCGAAAAACACGGTACTCTCGCGCACGTATTCCGAGACCGTGGAGAGGTGCTTGGTGAGCCGCAACCGTACGAGCAACAGTTCCAGCACTACCGCGCGAACACGCGCGTGGTCTCGACCGGACAGGCGCTCGGCCACCTCCGGCGAATGGTCTGGCGGTAACGCGTCACGAAGATCGCACGGAAATGGGGTTGCCTGGTGAACCACTACGCTCTGCTTCGCCAGCTGCATGAAAGCATTCAACCACGCGCATACCTCGAAATCGGCACGTCACGTGGCGCATCGCTCGCCCTCGCGGCCTGCCCGTCGGTCGCCATCGATCCGCGGCCGGACCTCAGTCCGAAGGTGGATGTGCTCGGCATCAAGCCGTGGCTCAAGGTGTACCGCTCCACCAGCGACGACTTCTTCGCAAGCCACGAGCCGGCATCAACCCTCGATGGCCTGCCGCTCGACCTCGCTTTCATCGACGGCATGCACCGGATCGAAAACGTGATTCGCGACGTGGTCAACTGCGAACGTTGGAGCCATTCCGGCGGCATCCTGGCAATCCACGATGTCCTCCCCCAGGCGCCAGACTGGGCAAGTCGCGAGCCGCGCCCACGCAACTGGACCGGCGACGTCTGGCGCGTCGTGCCATGCCTGCGCCGACACCGTCCGGACCTCGACCTGACCCTGCTCGATGCCGCACCTTCCGGCATGCTGATCGTGCGCAATCTCGACGCCGGCAATCGCGTGCTGCTCGACCGCCTCCCCGAGATCCTCGCCGGGTACCTCGATGATCCCCGGCCCTACCAATCGCAGGTCGAGGAGTTCCTGGCAGGCGAGCATCCCCGATCCACCGAGACCTGGGCGCCCGCTCCCGCGGCGGATTCGGCCCAGCGCGGCTGATCGCCGCCCCGGCGCGCGGCAGCCATGCCGCGCACCGCACGGAAACCCGGGACGACGCTGCCGGAAACGGGTACAATCCCGAACCGTGCGGACCGCCCTTGCGGCGGATTGCGCGCGGGATGTGCAGCGGGATCGAGGGAGCAGCGCAACCGATATGGTTTCGGCGCCACAACCACTCTGGTTGACGTTCATTGTCGCGTTCATCTTCATGAACGTGCTTCTTGTGGGCATGGCCTACATGACCTGGCTCGAGCGCAAGGTGCTCGCCGCCATGCAGGACCGCATTGGCCCGAACCGCAGCGGTCCCAAGGGCCTGCTGCAGCCGATCGCCGACGGCATCAAACTGCTCGGCAAGGAAGACCTCATCCCTGCCGCCGCCGACAAGTGGGTGTTCTTTTTCGCCCCGCTCGTCATTTTCGTAACCGCCATCGTCCGCGTCGCGGTGATCCCGTTCGGC
>CAIPGK010000545.1 GCA_903864575.1 uncultured Chloroflexota bacterium | reverse complement strand
GTAGGCCAAGGCTGCGGACCGGACCGAGCGAACCGAAAACCGGCTGCGGGCATCGGAAAGCGCGGTTGGATCCGGCGTCCAACCGGGCGACCATTTGCGCCACAGCCGTTCGACGAAGGCTGCATTCCGTCTTCCGACCCACCAGTCGGAGAGACCGCCGAGCTGAAAGAACATGATGTAGGACGACCGCTTCATCTGGGCCTTGTCCTGCCCGACCGCGGTGCCGAACCGCATGGGGTTGGGGACCGAGATCATGGAAAGACTGGCGACCCGCTCAGGCTGATGGACAGTGGCGGCAAATGCGATGGTTGCGCCCCAGTCATGGCCGATCAGATGGGCTTGCTGTTCACCCAGCCCCTCAATCCAGGACGCCACATCGCCCGCGAGATCAGCGAGCCGGTATTGGCCCTCAGGCGAAAGGCTCGTTGCCTGATAGCCCCTTAAGGTGACGGCTACGCAGCGAAAGCCCGCCTCGGCCACGCGGGGGGCGACGTCGCGCCAGGTGGCGGGTCCGTCAGGAAACCCGTGGATCAGCAGGACAAGCGGCCCAGCGCCGATTTCATGTGCGGTGAATGCCAAGCCGGACGTTCTCAGCGTCAACTCTGTTGCGCCGGGAATGAGACGACTGGGTACCGCCTCAGACATGCGCATCACTCCACGGATTGATCAGGATCTTGGCGTGCGCCTCAGGATCGCCGAGCGCGGCGAATGCACCTTCGACCCCGTCCAATCCGACCGTCCCGGTGATCAAGGGCTGCCAGTTGATGGCCCCGTCCTGAAGCAAATGCAGCGCCTCGGTGAATTCCTCGGCCGTGTAGTAGATGACGAACTGGAACGTCAGCTCCTTGCTGATCGCCACCATGGGGATGAAGTTCTCCTCGCCCGGTGCAATGCCAGTGACGATGATCTTCGAACCGGCCGGCGCCTCGAGCACCAGCCGGTGCAGCATGCCCGCAGCCCCGGTATTCTCAAAAACGACGAGCCTGCGGCCTGGCGCGAGTTCGGCCGCCCTGGCGAAGGGGCTGGCGGTCCGGCCATCGATCACCTCCGTCGCGCCCTGGGTGAGCGCAAGATCGCGGCGTCGAGGCGAGAGGTCAGACGCCAGAATGACATCGACCCCCCTCACCTTCAGCACGGCCGCGACGGCGAGCCCGATCGGCCCACACCCCATGACGACCGCCACATCGCCTTCCTTCAGTTCAGCCTTGCTGACCGCGTGAATGGCGATGCCCAAGGGCTCGGTGAGGGCTGCGGCCTCATCGGGAAGGGCCTCGTCCACCTTCACCAGGAGGGGCGCGCTCAGCACCATGTATTCGGAGTAAGCTCCCGGGGTTTCCGGAGTTGAGCCCAGCAGGGCTGGCACGCCGTCCTTAAGAACGAAGGGCATGGAGCAGACACGGTCACCGATCTTGAGCGCGCCCTCAGGCCCTTCGCCGAAACCAACGATCTCGGCGACGAATTCGTGCCCCAGGACCACGCCTTCATGCAGGCTACGCCTCATCTCGTCGACCGGAGCGCCGAGCTCGGCCGCCTTGTCGATCATCTGCGGGAAATGGTTGAACATATGCAGATCGGACCCACAGATCCCGCAGGCGCGCACCTTGACCAGGACCTCGCCGGGTCCCGGTTGGGGCGTCGGTACCTCCTCAACGAAGAACCGGCTGTTCCGCATCACAG
>CAIPGK010000544.1 GCA_903864575.1 uncultured Chloroflexota bacterium | reverse complement strand
GACCCGTCCTAATGGCCGAGGGCGGACATACGCTATCTCCATCATGATTCACGCGTTGGGGCGGCCCGCGCCGAGTGGCCTGTAATGGCGATCGGACGGACGCACGGTGCAGCTTTTCGGCTGATCCGACCTGTGTCCGAGTCGATGAACGAAATCTTGCAGTTCGCACGTGGACGAGCGCGCCGGTGTTCGTATCCTGCCGCAGCCGCTGCTGGGTATCCCTGCTGGCATCTGTTCGTCCGCTCGTCTTGCGACGGGGGATCAGAGATGCCCGTGGCCTAGAGCGCGTCGGCCCCACCCGGTCCCATCCCGAACCCGGTCGTGACCCGACGCAGCGCCGGAGAGTACTATGTGGGTGACTGCATGGGAGGCGAGGCCGCCGCGGGTGTCTCTGATCCTCTGCCCAAGATGGGCGGACTTCTTTTTCGGATCGCCGCGATGCGATCACCTTGCGCCCGAGTGGGGTGCGCCGCGGGATGGAGCAGCGGCAGCTCGTTGGGCTCATAACCCAAAGGTCGGGGGTTCGAATCCCTCTCCCGCAACCACGTTGAAGCCCCGGCGAATCATTCGCCGGGGCTTCGCCATTGCTTGCGATCCATGAGTGCTACGGCGCCTTGCGAGCAATCACCATGAGCGCTTCGCTGCTGACGACGATGTCGCCGCCCACCCGCATGTCTTCGATCGCATCCATGACCGCGCGATGGGATCGGGCACGACCTGCGTCATCGAGGGCGGCCAGCCGCGCCGCAAAGGCTCCCTCCTGGGTCAGGCGGGACCATTCCTGTTCCGGGTCCGTGATGACGTGCGTTGCGGTGTACGGGTGCAGGACGACCTGCTCGAAGCCGGCGTTGCGGACAAGTGACTCGATAAGGCCCGGCGCTCCGAGAGAAAGCGGGTTTGGGCCGCCGGCGCCGGACGGATCCTCGGGGAGCGATTGGTGCAGCGCGCGCATCGGCTTGAAGTGCCCGACCTTCTCCGGCGTGCTCCAGACGGCGATGCCCAGCCTGCCGCCGGGCCGCAATACGCGACTCAACTCGAGCAGGCCACCGCCGGCGTCCTTCATGAACATGAGGCCGAACTGGCAGGCGGCGACATCGAATGTGGCGTCATCGAGCGCGAGCGCCTCGCCGGGCATGGCGGCGAAGCGCACATTCTCCACCCCGGCGGCCTTGGCTTCTTCCGCCACGAATGGCTCCCACACCGGCGAAAGATCGGTGGCCAGTACGTCACCGCCTGGGCCGGTCCGCTTCGCCGCCTCGACCGCTACCGGGCCAGGCCCCGCTGCGACGTCGATCACCTGTTCCCCCGGCTCGATGGTCAACAGTTCAACCAGCCGCCGTGCAAAAGGGCGATTCTTCGGCAAAGCATAGTCCGCGTACATTCGCGCGCGGTTGGTCCATTCCTCGCGCCGGGCATTCTCGTGCCCGGGGTCTCGTTGGCTCATCGGCGTCCTCCGGTCGTCGCGTCTCCGACAAGTATGGACCGAATGAAGAACCCCGGCGCGATAGCGCCGGGGTATGCGGATTTGCGCAGAGGAGCGGGAGGGCAGCTACTTCACGGCGCCCATCGTCAGGCCGCGGACAAGGTGCCGCGACACAATCGCGGCGAAGAACACCACCGGGAGCACGATCAGCGTGCCTGTGGCCATCATTGCTCCCCAGCGGACGCCGAAGCCGGTCATGAAGTTGGCGGCCTCCACCGGTGCTGTCTTGGCGACGTCGCGAGTGAGCACCAAGGCGAACAGGAACTCGTTCCAGCTAAAAATGAAGCAGAGGATGGCAGAGACCACTACCCCGGGAATCGCGAGCGGCAGCGTGATGCTGGCGAAGGCCCGCCACGGGCTCGCGCCATCCACCAGCGCGGCCTGGTCGATGTCGCGCGGGATCGCCCGGAACTGGTCGATGCACAACCAGACAACCAACGGAATATTGAAGGTGAGATAGGTGAGGATCAGCACGAGATGGGTGTCGAGCAGTTTCAGGTTGCGGGCCAGCAGGAAGAACGGCAACGCCACCACGATCGGCGAGATGAACCGGTTGGAGATCATCCAGAACCAGAGCGAGGATTTGCCGCGGAAGTCGTAGCGGGCCATCGCGTAGGCGGCGGGCGTGCCGAGGATCAGCGCGATGAGGGTCGTCGCGGTTGCGACGATGAGTGAGTTGATCAGGCTCTTCGTTACCGCTCCGGCGGCGAGAACCTCCTGGTAATGCTCCGCGGTCGGGGAAAAGAGAAAGACAGGGGGCACCGCGAACGTCTCGTTCGCCGACTTGAGCGAGGTGGCGATCATCCAGTAGATCGGAAGCAGGATGAACACCACGAGCACGACGATCGCCAGCAGCTGTAGCACGGCGCTCACGGTTCGAGCAGGGCGCCGGTTGGGGCTCGTCACTACTGCGGTCATCCCTCCACCTCCCGGTAGAAGATGCGAATGTAGAGCTGGGCCAGCACGTTGCAGATGATCAGCAGGATGATCGCCATCGCTGAGGCAAGGCCCAAGTCGAAGACCCGGAAGCCGACCCGCTGCACGTAGACCGACACAAGTTCGGTGCTCACCCCCGGACCGCCGCGGGTCAACACGAATACCATGTCGAACAGCTTGAGAATGTCGGCGGTGCGGATGATGAGTACCGCGGTGAGCCCCGGCAGCAGGTAGGGCAGCTGGACGTGCCGGAAGATCTCCCACCAGTTGTTGGTTTCCAGCCGGGAGGCCTCCACGATGTCCGACGGCACCGACGTCAGGCCGGACATCGCAACGAGCGCCACGAAGGGCATCCACTGCCAGGTGTCGGTCAGGGCAATGGTGAGCATCGCCATCCGGGGATCGCCAAGCCAGTTGAGCGGCTCTGAGCCGAAGAGGCTGGCGATCCAGTTGAGAAGCCCGAAGTCTCGGTTGTAGACGAGCCTGCCGATGAGACCAACTACGGTGGGGGTGGTGGCGATCGGCAGGACCAGCAGCACCCGGGTGACGGCCGAAAGCTTGCGCCAGCGGGTGGAGGTCAGCAACAGGGCCACCGCCACCCCGAGCACCACCTGAATTGGCACGGTGTACAGGAAGAAGAGCCCTGTGCGGCCAAGCGCGGAGACGAAGAGCGGGTCGGAGAGCGCTTTGGCGTAGTTGTCGAAGCCGACGAAGGGCGTGCCGAGGTATGGCTTGGTGATCTGCATTTGCTGGAAGCTGGTCCGCACTGCGGTCAGCAGCGGGTAGACGCCCACCGCCAGCAGCACGATAACTGCGGGGGCGATCATGCTGATCGGGACCCAGTCGACGCGCCGACGCGCGCCGCCAGTAGCCTTCGGTGAAGGGGAGACCGGCATGCTCTGTGGGTAGTCGCTCATCGCTCCTCGGGGCCTCGCTGGGCTGCGCGAATCCGCTGCGAGAGGATTATTCCATATTCGTGTGCCGGTCCCGCATCTGGTCCGGGGATTGCCCGGTGCGGTCCCGCAGCAGGATGGAGATCAGGTCGAAGAAGATCAGCTGGGCAGCTTCGTAGAGGCTGCCCATCGGCAGCAGCGCGACTGGGCCACCGGTGTCGTTGGCCATGGTCTGCGCCGGGATGTGGATGACCACATCCGCCACCCGAGGCGCCTCGCCTCCGGGTTGGGCGGTGACCACGAGCGTGGTCGCCCCGGCATTTAGCGCCACGCCTAACAGGGCCATAACGGTGGAGAACTGCCCGGGGCCTGCGGAGGCCATGAACAGGTCCCCGGGTCCGACCGGCGGCGTCGTCATGTCGCCAGCCATGTGGGCATCGAGGCCGAGGTGCATGAGTCGCATGCACAGGGCCTTCATCATGAGTCCTTCGCGGCCTACCCCATGGCAGACGATTCGGCGGGCCGACAGGATGGCGTCGCACATCTGGTCGGCGGCGTCGGAGGTGGCGGGG
>CAIPGK010000543.1 GCA_903864575.1 uncultured Chloroflexota bacterium | reverse complement strand
CGTGCGGTGATGAACAGGAGTTGCAACCTGGATGAAGAACCGGTGAGAAACGCGATCTCGTCTCTCCTGAGATGAAATTCAGGCGAAACAGGCAGGACAGCGCGGTTCGAGCGGGTCGGTCATCCTGACGAGTGAGCGATCCCGCGGGGACAGGCAGACTGGCCGGATTCCTCCTGTGCCGGGATGACGGCAGGCAACCCGGCAATCGGGCTAGCGTTCGAGCAGCGCGGCGATCTCGGCGACCGCCGCCGGATTCTCGAGTGCAGTCGTATCACCTGCCGGTTGGCCGAGGTACGCGGTCCGGATGACCCGGCGCATGATTTTCGCATTCCGGGTCTTGGGAAGATCGCGCACCATGTGGACTCGCTCCGGTCGCAGAGCCGCGCCAAGGTGGTGGGCGATGGTCGCGCGGATCGCTTCGGGCGTGCAGGTCTCCGGATCTGCCCCGGGGCGGAGCACGCAGAAGACGACGACGCCCTCGCCCTTGATCTCGTGGGGCACGCCGATCGCGGCGGCTTCCTGCACGCCTGCATGGGCGACGGCGGCAGATTCGACTTCGGCGGGACCGATTCGCTTGCCTGCGACCTTCAGCGTGTCATCGGACCGGCCGCGGATGAACCAGAATCCGTCGTCGTCGATCTCTGCCCAGTCGCCGTGGACCCACATCCCATCAAAGCGTCGCCAGTAGGCGTCGAGATAGCGTTCCGGGTCCTTCCAGAACCCGGCGGTCATGCCGACCCACGGCTGGCGGACGACCAGTTCGCCGACCGCGCCCCGAACCGGAAGGCCGCGCTCGTCCACGACATCCGCGATCATGCCGGGAACCGGACCGGTAAAGGCGCAGGGGGTCTGCGGGTGAAGGGTGTCGCAGCCGACAATGCCACCCCCGGTTTCCGTGCCCCCGCTGTAGTTGATGACCGGGCAGCGGCCCTTGCCGACCTCCGCGAAGTACCACCGCCACGGGTCTGGATTCCACGTCTCGCCGGTGCTGCCGAGAATGCGGAGGGAGGGCATCGCGTGGGCGCGCGGCCATTCCGCGCCCTTGCCCATCAGGGCGCGGATCGCGGTGGGGGCCATGCCGGCATGGGTCACGCCGTGATCCCCGATCACCTGCCAGAGGCGGTCCGGTCGCGGCCAATCGGGCGTGCCCTCGAAAAGGAGGATGGCCGCGCCGTTCATCAGGCCGCCGCCGATGAGCCACGGACCCATCATCCAGCCGAGGTCGGTCAGCCAGAACAGGGTGTCGCCCGGGCCGAGGTCGAAGCAGAGCGCGAGGTCGTGCATCGCCTTGATCATGAAGCCCGATTGAACGTGTTGCGCGCCTTTCGGCCGGCCGGTCGTGCCGGAGGTGTAGATGACCATCGAGAGGTCATCCGCCGCGGTTGGTTCGGGCGTGAAATGCGCCGGCGCCGCGGCGACCGCGTCATGCCACCAGATGTCGCGGCCTTCCGTCCACGGGATCTCCGAGCCAGTGCGCCGCAGCACGACGACGCGTTCCACCGTCGGGGCAAGCGCCACGGCCTCGTCCGCGGTCGCCTTCATCGGGATGGCCTGCCCGCGCCGCATCGCGCCGTCGGCGCAGATGAGCAGCGAGGCCTCGCCATCGCGCAGGCGGGACGCTATGGCCTCGGCGCCGAATCCCGAGAACATCGGCAGCACGATGGCTCCGATCCTGCCAAGCGCGAGCATGGCGATGGCCGTCTCGGCGAGCATCGGCAGGAAGATGCCGACGCGGTCGCCTCTGCCGACGCCGAGGCCATGGAGCGCGGCGGCGAAGCGGTCGGTTTCGGCTGCGAGAGCGTTCCAGGTCAGGGTGCGGGTGGCGCCGTCATCGCCCTCCCAGATGAGCGCGGTCTCCTCGCCGCGACCGGCGTCGATCCAGCGGTCGAGGGCGTTCTCGGTCCAGTTGAAGCCGCCCCCGGTGAACCAGCGCGCCCACGGCTTCCCGCCCGAGAGATCCAGCGTCTCGCGGTAGGGCGTGGAGAAGTGAAGGCCGAGAAAGCGGACGGCCTGATCCCAGTACCAGCCGGGATCCTCGGCGGCACGGGCCTGCAGGTCATCCGGATCGGCGACGCCAGCGGCGCGGCAGAAGGCCAGCAGGCGGGAGCGGTCGAGCGCGGCGGCGTCCGGCCGCCAGACGATGTCATCGTGCATGGTCATGGCGCGATTGGTCCCCTGCGCGGGCGGCGGAACGACAGAAGGCGATTGTAGCCGCGCCGCGCAGGCTTTGGGCGAGGGGAAAGCGGCGGGTGGCGTACCGGGGAACGCGTCAATCGCCGTCGGTGTGCCACACTCGGCAGGAGATGAACCGCCGACGACGCCCGAGGTGATCCGATGCCGAACTGGCGATTCTGGGAGCGCGCGGAGGATGAGGCTCCCCCCGCGCCGCCGCCTGTCCCGGAGGGGCGGAGATTGCCGCCGCCGCGCAATGCGAGACCCGCTGGAAATCCCGCGAACGCCGAGGCGCTCGCGAAACTGCGAACGCGCCGGGACCAACTGGCGTATGACCTCGAGCGCGCCGAGTCCGCCCACGACCCGGAGAATCAGTGGACCGAGCGGGTCGCGCTGCTTGAGGAGTCGCTCGCGACGATCGCCGCCGATCTCGATGCCCTCGCCGAACTGAAGGCCTTGCCCCAGTTGCCCCTGCCCCCGATGCCGGTCACCGGGTTGTCGGCGACGCGGGAGGAACCGTCGCGCGTGGAGTTTGCCATTGGTGGAGAGGCGTTCCTGTTCGAGGAGGAGCGGGATTGGGACGAGCGCGGCGGCCCGCGCGTGCGCGGCGAACTGAAGCGCCGAACCGGTGACGCGACCCGCCTGGCGCCGCCGGGCATCCCCGAGGACCGGCGGGAGACGCTGGCCCAGCATCTGGTCGATAGTGTTTTCGCGTTTGCCGCCGCGATGCGGGACCGGGCGATCGAGGGCAAGCCGATGCCGGAGGCCGTGACGCTTGGCGATTTGGCGATGCCGTGCGTCGTCTGCGGGAACTGGCGCGAATGGGGCGGCGCCTGCGAGACCTGCGCCCAGCGGGCATACCGGAAGCAGCGCCTCAACTCGGAGGCGCTCCGGCTGCAGAAGGAGCGGGAGAACGAGGTGGAGGACCGCCACAAGTGGGCCGAGCGCCTGCCGATCGCCCGCCGCCGGATGGCCGACCTCGAGCAACAGATCGCCGATTTGCTGAAGTAGAGGCAAACGCAGGCACATCGGCACGCTGGCGCATATCGCCCGGGAGGGACGACCTCGGGGTATGTGCCGCGGGGTTGCGGTCAACCGCCGAACTGGCCGGACCAGGCCATCGCGCCCAGCACGTTGAGGGCGAGGCGCGCGCCGAGGTAGCTGGTCAGGTGCTGGACATCGGCGGTGGGGACGATTTCGACCAGATCGAACCCGACGATGCGTCCCTTCGACGCCAGCCCGCGGATGAGCGCGGTCGCCTCATCGTAGGTGATGCCGCCGAACGCCGGATCGTTGACCCCCGGGGCGATGGCCGGGTCCATGCCGTCCATGTCGAGCGTGAGGTAGTAGCGGGCAGCGGACGGGATGCGGGCGAGCACGGCATCTGGCCCGTCCCGGTGGAGGTCGTGCGCGGGAACGATGACGCTGCCCCAGGCGCGAGCGGCCTGGACTTCGGCTTCCCGGGCGCTCCCGATGCCCCGCATGCCGATCTGCGCCATGGCCGTAACGCAGTCCAGCTCCGAGCCACGGCGCATGATCGATGAGAGGCCGTCGCGGATGCCGAGGCGCTCCTCGCGCCAGTCGATGTGCGCGTCGAGCTGGACGACGCAGAGATCGCCCCGGCCCTCGAAGGCGCGCATGACGGGAATCGGAATCGAGTGATCGCCGCCGAGCACCAGCGGAAAAGCGCCGCGGTCGAGGATGTCCCGGACCGCGGCGGTGGTGCGGGCGCTGTTTCCGGCATGGTCGCCGGGCGTCATCAGCACGTTGCCGCAGTCCGCGATCCGCAGGGGGGTGTCGTTGAAGAGGGTTCCGCCGAAGGTGAAGTCCCAGCTCGTCCTGACCTCGTCGGCAAAGCGGCGCGACTGTTCCCGGACCGTCCGCGTCGCGGCCGCGGATGGCGCCTGCATGTTGGCCATGTCGTACGGCACGCCGTAAGGAACACCGAGGACGGCCACGTCGGCGTCCAGTTCGGCGAGATCGTTGCAGGCTGGCGAGCCGAGGAAGGTCGGCTCGCCGGCGGGGATCGGGAGGGTCAGGCGATCGGTCACGGGGCGCTGCCTACGGCGACATCCGGATGGAGGCCAGCTTGGTCACCGCCCGGAACATGAGATACATGTGGAGCGCGTCGGGAGAGGTCCACGCGACGGTGCGCTCGCCTGCGCGCTCGACCTCGGGGATGAGCTGCGCCTGATCGGCGCGGGCCTGATGCTCGAAATCGACCTCGACCCGGCAGTTCTTCGGCCACGGGTAGGGCTTGGCCGTTTTCGCGTTCTTCACCGCCTGCATCGCGCCTTCGCGGATGAGGTCCTGCGCCTTCGCGGGAGCGAGGTTGAGCGCGGCGAAGGTGGAGAGACCCTCCTTCACCGTGACGCCGACGACCTGCTCGCCGATCAGCGCCTGCGTCTGTTGCACGGCGCGGATGTCGCCCGTCACCAGCGTCACGGGGACGCCGAAGTGGCCGCCCACCGCGGCGTTCAGGCCGAACTCGCCGGTGGAGAGGCCGTTGAAGCGAACGTCGTTCACCCAGCCGGTCCAGGTGTGGGCAAGCGGGGCGTTCGGGGTGCCGGCCTTCGCGTGGTAGCCGGTGAAGAAGACCGCGCCGATGCCGTCGAGGTCCACGCCCTGCATCATGCCGAGCTGCTTGTCGGATCCGGCGATGAAGCGGCATCGGGGATCCAGCTGGTCGGGCAGAAGGTTGCGCATGCCGTCGTGGCTGTCGTTGACGATCACCTCGGTGGCGCCGGCCTTCATCGCGCCGTCGATGGCGGCATTGACCTCGGCCGTCATCCGGACGCGGCCGCGCTCGTATTCACTCAGGCTGGATGGCTCCGTGTTTCCGACCACTTCCGGCGGCATCACCTGGACCCAGGAGACGACGCCGCAGGTGCCTTCCATGTCCGCGGAGATGAGAACCTTCATTCGCTGACGTCCTTTTGGAGCCGCCCCGTCGATCCGGCGGGAGGGCGCGATCACGCTGCCGGGAATTATCGCCGGGATTGGTCCACAGTGGAGCGCTCGGTCGTCAACCGCCGGATGACTCGGGCTTCTGCTTCTTCCGTCGCGGCTTGTCCTTGCCGTTCTGCGAGTCATCCGGACGACCGCTGGCGCCGGGCTGGTCGGGGAGGGGCTGATCCGCGCCGGGCTGGCCGCTGCATGGGGGAGCGTCGGCGAGGACGGCAATGATTTCGCCGGTGGTGGCG
>CAIPGK010000542.1 GCA_903864575.1 uncultured Chloroflexota bacterium | reverse complement strand
CGGAGTTCGATCGGCTGTTCGTAGAAAAGGCCCACGCTGGGAAAGAGGCTCTCCTTGTGCCGGCGGGCGAGATCGGCCGCGTCATCCGGGCCGTCGTATGAAGGCATCCTGTCCATGCGCTGGTCTCCTGCGACGTGCGCGGTGCAACTGGCCGACTGCGGCTGGCGCGTCAGGATAGCAGGAGCAAGCTGGAATCACCCGGGGCGGGTCGGTGATGAGGGTCGGTCGAGCGCCCGGTGGTCCGGCATGCGGCAGGTGGAGTGGACGCCCGCCTGCGTCGCGCCTGCGCGCGCGCGCACGACCAGGGCGTACCGCTCGATCGTGGCGGTCATGTGTCCGCTGACGGTCTCGGGCGCGGCGGGGTCGAACCAGAGCATCTCGACGGTGACGGCGTAGACCCCGCCGGTAAGCATGAACTGCTGCGTCCATGCGTCGCCGTCGAAGTAGGTGGCCGTCTGATCCGAGGCGTCGCCGGTCGCGACCGGGCTTTCGGCGGCGGTGACCCAGCGATTGTCACGCGGGGAGAAGACGTGAATGCGGGCCTGCCAGCCGACCTGCTGCCGGTCGAGGCCGGGGGTGGTGTCGGCGGCGAAGATGACCGGCGGGTTGACCCGGATGACGGTCTCTCCAAGGGTGCCCGGCCCGGGCACGGCGAACGCGCAGAGCGCGCCGGGCGAATCCTGGATGTCCGCCAGGCCCGCGTGCCCGGTGATGCCGTCCTGCGCGGTGATCTGCTCGCCCTTGGCGGGCGAGGGCATGACGGCGAGGATGGCCATCGCGAACAGGGCGAGCCCGAGCCGTCGCAGGGCGAGACCGGTCACGACTCCCGATCCGTCCCCGGGAAGGGAAGGATGCGGCCAGCCATCGGGTAGAGCCTCAGCCGCTGGATGCGCTCGACCGGGGCGTCGGCCAGATCGGGTCGTTGGGCGCGGAGCGCGCGGCGGGCGCGGTGTTCGGCGTCGTCGACGGACTCGTCGAAGGCGTCGGCTTCGATCTCGATGGTATGGTCCCCGGCATCGAAGGCAACCCGGTAGCGGGCGATCCGCTGCTCCCAGATTTCGGCGCGGACGGAATCGACTGGCACCGGGCCGCGGTGGTCGCGCAGGAACTCCGCGACCGCCGCCTCGGGCGTCTCGGCCACCTCGAGCCCGCGATACTTGCCGGAGACGAAAATCCGGTACCCGTTCGGCATGGGCCGATTTCCCCTCGCGCCGACCATTTCCCCATTTCGCCGCGTAGCGTACCGCGTCGTGGCGTGAAACGGGGCGCAATGATGCTTGCGCGCCGCATCATTTGGCCGCACCATCCCGGCGCGACAGGATTCCGCGGGCGAGGCCGCCCGGATGGGAGAGCGAACGATGGCGATGCACGAATTCGAAGTGCTCGATCCCCGCTTCCGAACGTGTTTCAATGGCAACGCGACACTGGACACCCTGTTTACCGGTTGCCGGTGGGCCGAGGGGCCGGCGTGGTCGCCGGGGTGGCGCTCGCTCATCTGGAGCGACATCCCGAACGACCGCCAGTTGCGCTACGACGAGGCGGGCGGCACGGTATCGGTCTTTCGCCATCCGTGCGGGTACACCAATGGCAACACGGTGGACCGGCAGGGGCGCCTTCTCTCCTGCGAGCACGGCGGCCGCAGGGTCTCCAGGACCGAGTTCGACGGTTCCGTGACGACGCTCGCCGACGCCTACGACGGCAAGCGGCTGAACAGCCCGAATGACCTCGCGGTGAAGTCCGACGACTCCATCTGGTTCACCGATCCCGCGTACGGGATCGAATCCGATTACGAGGGTCACCTCCAGCCGCAGGAGCAGGATGGCTGCCACGTGTTCCGGATCGACGGAAGAACCGGGAAGATCCGGAAGGTCGCCGGGGACTTCGCGCGGCCGAACGGCATCGCGTTTTCGCCGGATGAGTCTCTGCTCTACATCGCGGATACCGGGGCGAGCCATATCGAGAACGGCCCCAGGCATATTCGCCGATTCCGCGTCGGGGACGACGGGAAACTGACCGGGGGTGAAGTTTTCGCGGACTGCGTCGCCGGCCTGTTCGACGGCTTCCGGATCGACGTGGACGGGAGGGTCTGGACGAGCGCCGGGGATGGCGTCCATGTCTACGACCCGGACGGCACGCTGCTCGGCAAGATTCTCGTGCCGGAAGTGGTCGCCAATGTCGAGTTCGGCGGCGCGAAGCGGAACTACCTGTTCATCTGCGGGACGACCTCACTCTACGGCATGAAGGTGATGGTGAACGGCGCAAAGCGGATTTGACCCCGGTTCGCCGGGCGACGGGGCGGACCTCCCGCTGGCCTTGCGGCCCGGGAGGTCCATCCCGTTGCCGGGCCGGAGCGGCGGGTGGGAACGGATTCTGCTTTCGGAGCGTTTCCCGCTGCAGGATGAATCAAGCAGACGCAGGTTGGCGGGGCCGCGAATGACGGGGCCGCGCCGACGGAGGACCGGGACGATGACGGGAACAGGCGGCAGACGCGCGCTCGCAAGCGCGGCGTTTGCATTGCTGGCGCTGGCGGCGCCTCTCGGCGCGCTCGCGGACGAGGCAGCCCGTGACCGCGTGGCCGAGGAGACCGCGGCGATCCGTGAACTGCCCGCCCTGCCGGAGATCGACGACGCCCTCATCACCACCGACGAACTGAAGGCCATGCTGCCGGACCTGCTGACCAAGGACTACACCCCGGAGCAGGCAGAGGCGGACCAGCGCGGATTGATCGCCATCGGCCTGCTGCCGCCGGGAACCGACATGTTGGCGATGTACGAGCGACTCTTCGGCGAGCAGATCGCAGGCTTCTACGACCCGGAAACCGATGAGATGTACGTCATCAGCGACAGCGGCGAGTTCGACGGCATGGCGCAGATGACCTACTCCCACGAGACGGTTCACGCCCTGCAGGACGCCCATCTCGATCTCGACGACACGATGGAGAACATGGGCGGCGGCAACGCCGACCGCGACACCGCCGTTGCGTCCCTCTATGAAGGAGACGCGAGCGCGGCGTCCTTTGACTTCCTTGCCAGCCACCCCGATATCGCCCGCGACCTCGTCTTCTCCGCCGCGCCGCCGAGCGATGAGATGGACACCGCGCCGGGCGCGGTCGGGGTCTCGCTCGTCTTCCCATACCTCGCGGGGGAGGCGTTCGTGCAGGCGCTTCGGGACGAGGGGGGATGGAAGGCCGTCGACGCGGCCTACGCAAACCTTCCGCAATCGACCGAGCAGATCATGCACCCGGAGAAGTATCTCGCCGGCGAAGCGCCCGTGGACGTGCAGATTCCCGACCTTGCCGCCGCGCTCGGGGAAGGCTGGGAGTTCGTCGTGGACGACACGATGGGCGAGTTGAACATCGCCCTGCTGCTGGCGGACCTCGAGCCGGGGGAGGGCATCAGTTCATTCAGCGGGCAGATGGATCTTCCCGTTCCCGCGCTCAACGCTGCCGCCGGATGGGGAGGAGACCGCTACGCGCTCTGGGGCGACGGCGCCTCCGAGGTGCTGGTCTGGAAGACGGCATGGGATACCGAACGCGACGCGTCCGCGTTCCTGCGGGCCCTCGCGCAGCATGATCAGCGGCGGTTCGGCGGCGTATTCGGGAACGACGGCGCGGCTGGTCTCTCGCTTGTCGGCGATGGCGATGGCGATGGCGAGGCCGTGCGCCTGCGGCAGGACGGAAACAGGGTAACGGTGGTGCAGGGGCCCGACCTCGAGACGGTCGACGCTGTGATGGCCGCGCTTGGAGATGCCACAGGGGCGTGAGACCAGGTGGCGGCCGCGGGAGCGGTCCTGCCGTCATCCGGCGAGACGGGGAGTTGAAAGGACTGTCCCGGGTCGTGGTCCGTTGAAGCGCACGGCGGGCAATTGGATACCATCTCCGGGGTGTGGGCGATCTCGTTCAGATAGCTCCGACCGCGTGCTGGCGGTGTTCGCCAATCCAGGGAAATGCATTCCAGCGCGGGGCGGCCGGACAGGTCCGCCCCGCGCTTTTTTCGCATGTCCATGAATTCGCTGAAACCGGATGCCGGCTTCGTGACAGGCTGGCATGAGTCGGAGGCGGGGCCATCCGGGTCGAAATCGGGTCGTGTGTGACAGTGTGTCGCCGCGTTCAGGAGCGCG
>CAIPGK010000541.1 GCA_903864575.1 uncultured Chloroflexota bacterium | reverse complement strand
GGCGTCATCCCCGGCGACGAGCGCGGCGAGATCGGCGCGAAGGAGGGCGCGCGGGCTCGTCGGTGGCCCGTCCGGTCCGGTTGAAAGCACATCCAGGCCAACCCCGGCCAGATCATGCACGCGGTCATCGAACTTCGCAATCGCGGCCTGGAGTTGTTCGCCGTCGTGCAGGTCCTGCATCGTGTCCTGCACGATGGCGCGGAGACCCTTGACAGCCGCCCGCTCGGCGCGATGACCCCGTCCGCGCAGGGTGCGCTCCACGAGGCTCAGTTGGTGGTCGGCGCGGCGCAACAGGCGGCGGACGTAAAGATCGAGATCGCTGGCGAAGTTGACCAGCCCGGCCTGAAAGAGGGCCTCGCGGCGAAGCACGGCATTGGAGCCGCAGAAGAAGGCCGCGTTCCAGCCGTCCTTCCCCTCCTGAATCGGGCCGTAAAACAGCGGCGCCTGACTGCCGAAGGGATCGCTTTTCGGCACGTTCCGGAACCACTGCGGGGTCTGCACGAAGGCAACCGCCGGATCGCGGAAGTAGCCGAGCGTCTGGTCCAGGATGTCCGGCGCGGGAATCTGGTCGGCGTCCTGAATCAGGATGAAGTCGCCGTCGGTCTGGAAGAGGGCGTTATTGAGGTTGCCCGCCTTCGCGTGCCGCTCGCGCCCCTGCCAGTCGCGGGATCGGACGATGTAGCCCGCTCCCTCCTCCTCGGCCATCCGGCGCATCTCGGCGGATTCGCCGTCATCCAGCACGAAGGTCGTGTGCGGGTGACGAATGCGCAGCGCGGCCCGCACCGTCTCGCGGACGAGTTCGACCGGTTCGTTGTAGCAGGTGATGAAGACGTCGACCGTCTCGTCGCCACGTGGCGGCGGCGGCGCTCCCCGGCGGCGCCAGTTCCACATCGTCGTGCCGAACAGGAGCGTGTCGACGAAGGAGAAGGTCTCGGCGGCAAGGAGCAGGAACGCCAGCGGCCAGAAGTGCCAGTTGACGGAGGAGGTGTAGCGCCAGAAGAGGTAGCGCGCTCCAAGCAGGACACAGACGACGATCAGCGCCCGGATCGTCCACTGGCGGATGACCATCCGCCGGTGCGACCGCTGCGCATCCTCGAGCGATTCCCGCCCAAAGCGCGGATGGCGCGACGCGACCGACGGAGCAATCACGGACATCGACCGTCCCCTCCAGCACGCGCGGCCACGCGCAACCCGCGGGCCGCGAACTTCCGTCGGACGCACTCCGCCTCCGACGAAATCCGTTCTCGTCCTGGACCGTTGAGTTCCGGCGCGGCGCATTCCAGCGACGCATCGCGAGACGCACGTCGCGCACCGGCTCGTGCGGCGATCGCCGGGGCAAGCCGGCGGCCGCGATCCCTCCCAGTCCCCTTCCAAGAAAACGGAGCGAACCGATCCCGGCGGTCATCGCTCCGGCGGGAAGCATACTCGCTTATGCGCCAAATCGTCGCCCTGAACGGGCACAATCTCCACGCGTCGCGGCTGGTTTCCCTGCCCAGCGACCACTCCCCGAGAAAACCGCTGGCACGCTGACACTTTACCAGAGGCCCGCCCGGCTGGCACGTCCCCTGCCCACAATTGGCGCCCGATCAATGGTCACCCGAGGGCGAAACCCGGGCCGCCCGGACCTCAGGGCCCCTCTTCCCGGTGCGTGCGGGAGCGCCGTTCGTTCCGCACCCGCGACGTTGCTCCCGCCGGCCAACCGTGCGACGCAGTGGCAAGGCTCGCATTCCAGTAAGGGTTTGCGACGGCGGCGGTGAATGCCTCCTTCGCCGCCTTCGAGCTGCTGATCCGCCAGTCGGCTTCCTTGGCCATGTTGAACCAGACCAGCGCGCGCACCTGCGGGTAGACGAGCGGGATCTGCCGCATCAGCGCATCCGTGATCCACGCCGCCTTGTTGCCTCCCTGCTCCACCGACGCGGTCTCGCCAATCATGATCGGGCGGGTGGACATCGCATTGGCAATCCCGATCGATGGCCCGAACAATTGGGCGAAGCTTCGCCACCCGTGATCCGGCCGCGCCGAGCCCCAGTTGTAGCCGTCGATCGCGATCCAGTTGACCGCTCCATCGCCGGGAAAGACCTGCGCGTAGGGCGTCCCGCCGGGGTAGTCCACGTTCGGCGACCAGACCCACTGCACATTGGTTGCGCCCTTCGCGGCAAACCGGGCCCGCAAGCAGTTCCATGCCTGCACATAGTCGCCGGGTTGGTTCCCGTTGACTTGCTCCGACCAGGAGTACCAGTTGCCGGTCATCTCGTGGGCAAACCGAAGCAGCACAGGCTTGCCGTATCCGGCGAGTTTCGTCGCCCAGTCGTCGATGTAGGGATCGAACGGACTTGCGACGAGCGCGCCCGGAACCGAACAGAGATTGTCCAGCGCATAGATCGGCTGGACCGTTCCGCCGGCAGGGTCGAATGGTTCCCACGTGATCATCGGCATCGCCCCGCGGTCGGCGATGGCCGCCACCTGCGCGATGTTCAACGTCTGATTGCCCCCGGACCACGCCTGGAACCACATCACGATGGGGACTGTCCGGCCAATCGATTTCTCGAAGGAGTCCAATCGGGAGAGATCGGCAGGCAACCCCGGAGTGAACACCCCGAGCGCGACCGGTCCCCCCGGCGGGTTGCCAATGGTCACCTTCGCCGATGCGCTCCGCTTCCCGGCCTTCACGGTTACGGTATACGACCCGGTCTTCACCTCGGGGACCCTGACCGTTTTCGTGACCTTGCCGCGCCGGTCGGTCTTGAACACGCCCAGCTTCGCGCCGCCCGGCGAAAGCGTGATGGTTCCCTTCGTCCCGCCATCGAATCCGGACCCGGTTACCGCGATCGACTCGGGAACGAGCACATCGTTCGGCGAAACCTGGACCATCGGCTTCCTGCCCTTTCCGGCAAGGGCGGCGGGGCCGGTCTGGTCCGTAAGATCCTGCGCCCACATCCCGTGATGCTCGGGAAAAATCAGGGTCAGGAGAACGCCAATTGCCGCAGCGATGGCCATCATCCGGGACCGGCGGGGCAGGCTCGGGCATAACTTCACGATAGTGCGATCCTCACCGGCGATTGGCGCGATCGGGCAGAAACCTCAGTCGCGGGTTCGGCGGGTGCGGGAGGAG
>CAIPGK010000540.1 GCA_903864575.1 uncultured Chloroflexota bacterium | reverse complement strand
GAGTTCAACACCCTGCGCGACTGAGGCGGACCGATCTCCAGCGCAATCCTTCGAGGCCCGGCCCATTGCCGGGCCTCGTCGCATCCCCCAGCTTGCAGCCGATCACAATCCCGGTAACCACCGCGCTCTCGACCGTTTACGCCACGCTGACGTACACTCTCAGGGACGCCCCCGCACCTCGCGTCCACGTTCCCGCATGGCCTTCCCGGGCTCGGGAAGCGCCGTGCTGTGAGGTTTCGCGAATGGCAGACGGTATCAGCGCTTTCTCACGCCGCCGGGTCCTCGCCGCCCTTGCCGGGGCTTCCCTCGTCCGGGGAGTCGGGCCGGCGCGGTGCGCCATGGCCCAGGATTCGAGCACCATCGACCTCGCGCAGGCGAGCGGCATCGAGGTCTCGAAGACCCGCTACTTCGCCGCCACCGGCCACAACCTGACCGATCCATTCCGCTCCCGCTGGGAACAGGCCGGGGGCGTGGAAACCCTCGGTCAACCGCTCTCTGAGGAGCGCTGGGCCACCGGCGCGGGAGGCGTTCTCCAGACTTTCGAGAACATCACGCTCGTCTATGATCCGAGCCGGGAGGCCCCGTTCGACGTGCGCGGCCAGCGACTCGACAAGACCATCTGGCTTTCGATCGCCCCGCGCGCCGCGTTCCAGCGGGTGGACGGGTCGGGTGGCGGCACGCTCGTCGGCGAATCAGGTCACACCATCTCCGGCGTGATCGCCGACTTCTGGAACGGGTGGGGCGGGGAAGCCATGTTCGGCAAGCCGCTCACCCAGCCATTCGTTGACCCCAACACTCCCGGCGCGATGGCCGTCCAACTCTTCGAAAACGCGGTGCTCGAGGACTATGGCAACGTCGTCAAGGTACGCCCGATGGGGAAAATCCTTGCCGAAAGCGCCGGTCTCCTCGGCGATCCCGCCTTCCTGCCCGCGCCGCCCACCGGTGGGCAGTCCTATCTCGTCGCCTCCCCGGAGGGGCTCAACCTTCGCTCGGGCCCGAACTACGACGCGGGGCCGGTCGCGCTGCTCGCGAACAACGCCGAGTTCGTGGCCGAGCCGGACTGGAACGGCGACTGGGCCGCTGGCTATGCCGACGGGCTCTCCGGCTTCGTCGCTGCGAGCTTCCTCGTGCAGCGGCCACCCCTGCCGCAAATCGACCCTGCCAGCTGGAACCTCTCGCTCTGGCAGGGAGCGGCGCTCAGCGACAGCAACATCCGCACCCAGCCCTCGACCGGAGCCGAGGCCATCCGCACGCTCGCATACGGCGAGCCGATCGCGGTCAAGGCCTGGGTCACCGGCGAGGAAGCCGAAAAGGGCGACACCATGTGGGCCGAACTCGCGGACGGTGGCTTTGTGTACGCCCGCAATCTCGGCCGCAACGCCCCGGTGCAACCCACTCCGCTGCCGCCGGACGCACCGGCGGTGGGCCGCTGGATCGACGTCAACCTCACCCAGCAACTCATGACCGCCTACGACGGACGGGAAGCCCTGAAGACCGTCCCCATCACCTCCGGGAAGGCGGGCTGGGCGACCCCCGAGGGGTCGTACACCATCCTCAATCGCGTCGCAAACGAAACGATGACCAGCGGCGCCATCGGCGCGGACAACCATTACCGGCTCGAGGATGTTCTCTTCACCCAGTACTTCACCGACATGGGCCACGCCATCCACTTCGCATGGTGGCGCACCAAGGAGACGATCGGCCGCCCGGGAAGCCACGGCTGCCTCAACGTCCTCCTCGAAGACGCTCGCTACTTCTGGGACTTCGCGGACTACGGCACGCCAATAATCGTCCACGCCTAGCAAACAGCAGGTCCCGCGGCCAACCCTCCAGCCGATCCTGGAGGGCTGGTTGTTTGCGGTCCCGGCCCCGACATCCGTACCCTACGTTCCTGCTCTGGCTGCTCCCGGGGAACGCAACCGATGCTCGGATCTCCGTGGGTCTTGACGCAGACGGAAGCGATCGCCCCCAGCGGGGCCACGCGTGACAATGGCAACCGCGCCGCACACGTTCGGGCGATGAGACGGACTGCCAGGACACCGGCGCTCAAAAGCAACCTCGAGTGCGTGCTGACATTCGCCAACAAGTCAGGCTGGATCGGCCCCAAGCAATCCTGCACGAAGGGCATACCGCACGAGTTCGGCGCGCGTTGTCAGGCCAAGTTTCTGCATGGCCCGGTGGCGGTAGGTCTCGACTGTTTTCGGAGAGACCGAGAGAATCTCCCCCGCCTGCTGCGCGGTATGACCCTCGGCTGTGAGGCGGACAACCTCTCGCTCGCGGTCGGAGAGGACTTCACCGAGGTCATGCTCCTTGCCCGCGCCAACCCGGCCGAGATACCCGCGAAGCAGCGTCGTCGTCGCGGCCGGGTCCAGGAAGACCTCGCCACGGGCCACAGTGCGCACGGCATCCAGCAGGTCGGTATGCGCGCTGGATTTGCGAACGTAGCCGCTGCCCCCAGCTTCCAGCACCGGCAGCAGATAGCGCTCCTCGGCATGAACGGTGAGCACCAGCACCCGCGCCGGCAGCCCAAGCGCGGTGATCTGCCGGATCGCCTCCAATCCCCCTTCCGGCATCGACAGATCCGTCACAACCACACGTGGCGCATGTCGGCGGGTCATCTCCACCGCGCCCGCGCCAGTTTCGGCCTCGGCGATGACCTGCATGTCGGGTTGGGCGTCCAGCAGCGCTTTCAGTCCGGCGCGAACGATGCCGTGGTCGTCCGCCAGCAGGATGGTGATTGGCGCACCCGGCCGCCGCTGGGCCTCCTCATTCATGCCACGTTTCGCCTCTCATGAGCGGTCACCCGGTTTGCCGGAGCCCACGCAAAGATCTCGCATCCCCGGCCGGGCGCGCTCCAGATCAGCAATCCGCCGCCAACCAGCGACAACCGCTCCGCCATCCCGAACAGCCCAAGACCGCCGCCGCGGCCGGGCACGCGCCGCTGATCCGGATCGAACCCTTGACCGTCGTCCCGCACGGAGAGCGTAACCTCGCTCTCGGTCCGTTCGAGGTCGATGGAAATCTGGTGTGCGCGGGCGTGTTTGGCGGCGTTGGTCAACGCCTCCTGCGCCACTCGGTAGAGCACCAGTTCGACATCCGCCGGCAGCCGGATCCGGGAACCGCGCGCGCGGATCTCGACCGGGATGCCCAACTGCTCCCCGTATCGCTGCGCCAGATCCTGCAGCGCGGCGGTGAGGCCGAGATCGTCCAGTGCGGGCGGCCGGAGTTCGAGCGCCAATCGCCGAACGCCCTCCAGCGCATCGACGGTCGTCTCCTCCAGGGCCGCCGCCGCCGCGCGAATGTCGGGATTGTTCGACTGCTTGTAGGCCGCCACCCGGAGGAGCCCGGCAAAAAGCATTTGCGCCGTCTCATCGTGCAGTTCGCGGGAGATGCGCTTCCGCTCCTCCTCCTGCGCGGTAATGACCTGCGACGCGACCCGCTGCAGGGACGCGCGCTCATCCGCCAACTGGTCCAGCGTCTGATTGAACACCAACCCGAGCCGCGCCATCTGGGGGTCGTTTGCCGGTAGTCGCTCCACCCGCGCTGAGAGATCCCCCCGGCGCACCGCCTCCGCTGTCCGCTCGAGCGTCGCCAGTGGCCAGAACGCGGCCCGCAGCACGAGATAGTTGAGTCCGATGCTCAGGACAAGTCCAATACCGGCGAAGAGGATAACCAGCGTGGACCGCGTCGAGCTTGCGCCGGACAGCACAAGACGCTCCGTCAGCCAGGTGCCGACGATCGCGCCAACCATGACCACTCCAGAATTGACCAGCAGCACGCGCGTCAACAGGGTCACAAGCCAACCCTCGGCGTTGCATCGACAGACCGGGCCGGTCGCAATGTCACGCCGCTGACCCGGGTCCTGCCGCCGTTCGAAGGCAATTGTGCCCCCAACCGCGCAAGGAGAACGTAATGCACGTACAACCTATGGCAGGCGCGCGTCCGGCGCATCCCACCGAAACTCGCTCGCGAGGCAATCCATGAGCACAATGTCATGGCGCCGCCCTCCCATCACGCGCGCCTCGCGGACCCGCCCGATCTCCCGAAATCCGGCCTTTTCGTAGGCTCGAATGGCGGCAGGATTGGCGGAGGAGGTATCCAGCCAAACGTTGTGCACACCCAGCATGTCAAATGCCCAGCGCAGCGCGAGACGGGTCGCCTCAGTTCCATAGCCGCGCCCCCGGTCCTCGGGGTTCCCGATGGTGATGCCAAACTCCGCCGTCCGGTGGGGCGTCAGGAAGTCGCGCAGGTTCAGCAATCCGACCGGGCGCTTCTCGGCGAGCAGCCAGATCGAGAACCCGGCCCACCCCGCGCGCTCCCCCGAGAGCAACGGCGCCCAAAGCGCCTCGAGGCGTTCAAGGGGCATCGGCGAGAACTCATCTCCGTCCAGCTCGATCGTGAGCGGATCGTTCGCCCACCACATGATCAGCGGCATGAGCGACCGGTCGAGCGGACAGAGTCCTACCCGCTGCCCCTCGATCAGGATCGGTCCCATTTGCGCGCCCACCGGAGCTTCCATCCGTCGACCCGTCTCACATCCCGGCCATTCCGCATCATGCTACGATAGACCGATTGTCCGGCGCGCGCGCGCGAACGAGGAGTCCGTACGTCCAATGTCCGAGTCACCTGCGCTGGCCGCCGTCTCCGGGACGACCCATGCTCTGGTGTTTCCCGGCCAGGGCAGCCAGTTCGTCGGCATGGGACAGGCGCTCTACGAAAGCTCTCCCGCCGCCCGCCGCGTCTTCGACGATGCCGACCAGATCCTCGGGTTCCCACTCTCGCGCCTCTGCTTCGACGGCCCCGCCGATGAACTCGACGACACCTGGAACTCCCAATCCGCCATCCTCGTGACCAGCGTCGCCGCGCTCGCCGCCCTGCGAGCGTCCCTCAACGCGGCAGGCTCGGCATTGCATCCCGTTGCCGTCGCGGGTCACTCCCTCGGCGAGTTCACCGCTCTCATGTATGCCGGAGTTATGGACTTCCCCGAGACGCTCCGCATCGTCCGCGAGCGCGGCCGCCTCATGAAGGAGGCCGGAGACGAGCGACCCGGCGGCATGGCGGCCGTGCTCGGCCTCGACCGCGAGCAGCTCGAAGCCGTCTGCGACCGGGCACGATCCGAGGGCGTCATTCTCGTCGCCAACGACAACTGCCCGGGCCAACTCGTCATCTCCGGCGAGGTGACGCCGCTCCTCGCGGCGATGGAGTACGCAAAGGAGGCAGGCGCGAAGCGGGTGGCCCGCCTCGGGATTTCCATCGCCTCGCATTCCCCCTTGATGTCGCACGCCTCCGGCCAACTCGCCCGGCTCATCGCGGAAACGCCGATGAACGATCCATCCGTGCCAGTGATTGCGAACGCGAGCGGGGAGCTGTTGACCTCGGCTGCGCAGGTCCGCGCCGAACTGGAGCATCATGTCGAAAATCCGGTCAACTGGACGGCCACCATCCGCCGGTTGATGGAAAAGGGCGTCACCACCTACATCGAGATCGGCCCAGGCGCCATCCTCACCGGGTTGATCAAGCGGATAGACCGGGAGGCGACCCTGCTCGGCATCGGCGATTTTGGCTTGCCGGTGGACGGAAAACGCTAGATCGTGGCCATACGTGGCGAACAGGATACCGGGATCGCCCCCCGGCAACGCGACCGCCGGGGTAGCGGCACGCACTACGAGGAGCAGGACGTGACACGGGTCGTCGTCACCGGCATCGGAGCAGTCACCCCGCTCGGCATCGGCGCGGAGACCTTCTGGGAGGGGCTCACCGCGGGCCGTTCCGGCATCCGCGAAATCCAGCATTTCGACACATCGAGCCTGCCGGTCAAGATCGGCGGCGAGATTCCCGGCTTCGTTCCGGGCGACTTCATGGATGTGAAGGCGTCGCGCCGGATGGACCGCTTCGCGCAGGTCGGCGTTGCCGCTTCGCGGATGGCCATCGAGAACGCCGGACTCGAGATAACCGACGCCAACCGCGAACGGATCGGCGTCGTGATGAACACCGGTGGCGGCGGGATCTGGACCATCGAATCCAACGTGGCCGCGATGGTCCAGCAGGGGCCGAACCGGGTAAGCCCGTTCCTGATCCCGATGTTCGCCCCGAACATGGCGAGTTCGCAGGTCAGCATCACGTTCGGCGCAAAGGGGCCCGTTGTCACGTCCGTCGCTGCCTGCGCCGCTGGCATCCAGGCCTGGGTCGATGCCGTCCACATCCTCCAGCGAGGCGATGCCGACGTCCTGATCGTGGGCGGCACCGAGGCGGCGCTCAGCCCGGTCTCCATCTCGGGCCTGTCGAACATGGGCGCACTCTCCAAACGAAACGATGATCCCACCGCGGCGAGCAGGCCCTTCGACCTCGGGCGCGACGGTTTCGTCTTCGGCGAAGGCGCGGCCGTGATGATCCTGGAAACCGAGGAACATGCCGTCAGGCGCGGCGCAAACGCCTTGGCCTTCGCGCACGGCGGCGCCTACACCTCCGATGCCTACCACATCACCGCGCCGGATGCGGAGGGAGCGGGCGCCGCACGCGCCATGCAGGGCGCGATGAAGCGCGCCGGCCTGCGCCCGGAAGAGATCCAGTACATCGCCGCCCACGCCACCGCCACCCCGCTTGGCGACATCGCCGAGACGAAGGCGATCAAGCGGGCGTTCGGCGACGCGGCCCCACAACTTGCCATATCCGCGAACAAGTCGATGGTCGGCCATCTGCTTGGCGCCGCGGGCGCGATCTCCGGTCTCGGCTGCGTGCTCGCCATCCGCGACGGCATCGTACCGCCGACCATCAACCTGACCAACCCGGACCCGGAATGCGATCTCGACTACACCCCGAACGTCGCTCGCCGGCTGACGGTTACCGCCGCACTCGCCAACGGCTTCGGCTTCGGCGGCCAGAACGCATGCGCGGCCTTCACCGCGATCGAATGATCGTTCACGAGGCAGCACAGTGAACGGCATCGTCTTTCCTGCCACCATCGCCGGGCAGCGGGCCCGCCTGTTTCTCAATGCCGTGCACGATTGGGCGGAGAAGCGGCCGGATATCGCCGCGATTGCCCTGTTCGGATCCTGGGCGGATGGAACCGCCCGGCCCGACTCCGACATCGACCTGCTGATCGTCGCCTACGACGCCGCGGGCTACTTTACCTGGCAGGACTGGCTGAGCGACTTCGGCAAGCCGACCGACCGGGTCCAGGAACGCACCGCCAACCTCCCCACGCTTCGTGCGTGGTACGCGGACGGTCCAGAGGTGGAGTTCGTCTTCGCCCCACCCGCAATGGCGCCATTGCTGCCGCTGCTTGCCGGCCCCGTCGTCGCGATCCACGACCCGGGCGGCCTGCTCTCCGCCGATTGACCGGGGCGCCCCCTCGGCGAACCACCCCACTGTTGGCATTGCGACGGGGCGGCGCGGTCGCAATGAGATGGGAGCGGGCACGTGCCCGCTCCCGATCGTGGACCAGCCTCTTGATTCAGCGCCGGCGCGTGGTCCTGCTGGCGATGGCCTGACGAAGCGCTACCGCGCCGCGCCAACCGCCGCGTGAACGAGCGCCTGCTGAAGGTCACCGATGATGTCATCGACGCCCTCGATGCCCACCGAGAGGCGAAGCAGGTTCGGCGCAACCTCGCCCTTCGTGCCGGTAACCGCGGCATGCGTCATCGAGGCGGGGTGCTCGATCAGCGACTCGACACCGCCGAGGCTCACCGCGAGAGCGAAGACCTCCGTGGCCCCAGCGACCGCTTGCGCCGCCTCGTAACCGCCACGCACGGTGAACGAGACCATGCCGGAAAAGCCGCGCATCTGCCGCGCCGCGATGTCATGACCGGGATGACCCGGCAGCCCCGGGTAGAAGACCTGCTCGACCGCATCCTGCTCCTGCAGGAACTCGGCGACCCTCTGGGCATTCGCGCAGTGCCGGTCCATGCGAACGGCAAGGGTCTTGATGCCGCGCAGGGCCAGCCAGCAGTCCATAGGCCCCGGCACCGCACCGCCCGCGTTCTGGTGGAACTTGAGCGTCTCGAAGAGATCCGCATCATTGCCGGCCACGAG
>CAIPGK010000539.1 GCA_903864575.1 uncultured Chloroflexota bacterium | reverse complement strand
GTCAGGTAACCGCCGGCCATCAGTCCAACGCTCCCACCGATTCCCGCGCTGACATTGAACGCAGTCATCGCGGAGCCACTGCCCGGCATCAACCTCAGCACCGAAAGGAGCCCGGCAGTTGCCAGAAATGCCACGCCCGCGCCCTGGAGCACCCGGGCAGGCAGGAGCAGGGTCTCGCCCGGCGCAAGGGCGGCCATCATCGAGCCGCCGCCCAGCAACAGCGCCCCCATGGCTGCCGTCCAGCCGGGACCCGATCGGTCCACCATCAAGGCCGCAGGCAGATTTGCGACGAGCCGCCCACCGAAAAAAAGCGACACGATCAGCCCGGCGCCGGTCGCGCTGATGCCAAGGTCGTCCCGAATCACCGCGAGCGCGGGTGAGATCGTGTCCACGCACCAGTATGCAAGGGCGAGCACAATCAGGGCGACCGGCAGCGCCAGTGCGGCCTTTGGCGCACCGCTCAGGCCGCCGACGTTACTCTCCGTCCGGTCTGTCACGAACGTTGTCCACCTGCCGCGATCCCAAACCCCGCCGTATGCTACGCGACAGGGAGGATCGGGCGATGACCGTCGATTGGCAACTCAGCGGTAACGGGCTCATTGCAGGTGTCGGGTTCCCCGCAGAAACCACGGTTCGCGATGCCATGCACGACCGGATTCCTCTCTCTGCGCCGGAACTCTCGATCATCGGCACGCCGGAGTTCCTGCGGCTCGACCGAATCCAGCAACTGGGATTCGTTTCGCGCATCTGGCCCGGCGCCCGCCACGCGCGATACGATCACTCGCTTGGCGTGCTCCATCTCGTCCGACTCGCGGTAGCCCACCTGATGGCAAGCGACGGGGGCAATTGGATCACCATCGAGGATGCGCGGTCGATCTGTGCGGCAGCCTTACTCCATGACATTGGTCACTATCCGTTCTCCCACGCGATCGAGGAACTTGGTGCGCCGATCGTGCCCCATGAACGAGTTGGCGCGTCAATCGTCGAACACACTGCAATCGCGGGAATTCTGCGAGACCAGTGGGGCGTCGACCCCGCCCGCGTCGCCGCCCTCATCGATCCGAAAACACGCCCAATGACCGAGCAGGACCGGGTCCTTCGAGGCATTCTCTCCGGCCCGCTCGACATGGATAAACTCGACTACCTCCCTCGCGACGCCCGCGGATGCAACGTGCCGTATGGGGGCGTGGACACCCCTCGGCTGATCGATGCCCTCCAGATCGGCGATGCCCCGGATGACTCCGGCACACCCGAGCAGCGGATCGTCATCGGCGCAAAAGGAGTCTCGCCCCTCCATTCGTTGATCAATGCCCGGCAGGAGATGTTCGACAACGTCTACTGGCATCACACCAACCGCGCGTGCATGGCCATGCTGCTCAGGGCCGTGCAGGAGGCCCTTCTCGCCGGCGCGATCGCCGCGCAGGACCTGACCGGTCTGGACGACGCCTCCCTGCTCTCGGCGCTCTCGGCGCCGGACATGCCCGCTCCCACCCGGCGGCTCACCGTGGCCCTGCGAGAACGGAGAATCCACAAGCGCGCCGTCGAAGTGAGCAATCGGGCGGTCGAGTTGTACGGCAGACTCGGCAATCTCTTTTTCGATCCCGCAGCACGACGCGCGGTCGAACTCGGGCTCGTCCGCGGGCTGTCGGCAGAACTGGGACGGGAAATCGATGCTGAGGCAATCCTGATCGACATCCCCAAACCCGAGAAGTGGAGGACCAACGTCTGGGTGGCGTTCGATGCGCCGCCCGTCGGGTTCCAACCGATGATGCCCTGGCGGGACGTCGTTGGCCTGACCGACGACGATTTCAAACGGTACGAGGAGCACCGCCGTCTCATCCGCATCGTCGTTCAGGAACCCCTGCGCGAAGACGTCTCGCGAAGATGGGAAGCGCTGCTCGTTCCCTTGCTTGGCGGCGTCGTCTGACAGCCGCTCCCGGCTAATCGGGGGCGATGAATTCCACCTCGTTGCCGTCCGGGTCGAACGCATACATGGTGCGCAGGCCAAGCGTCGGGTGCTGCCCGAATCGGACTTCGATTCCCCGGGACTCAAGCAACTCCTGCAGCAGCGGGAGCGAACCCGGGTTCACGGAAAACGCGAGATGATGCAGTGGTTTCGGGAACGAGAACGCGGCTGCGCCATCCGGCAGGCGGACCAGCACGGCCAGGGCGGGCACCCCAGGTCCCGATTCACCGGCCCGGAGAAACACCGGGCTGCTCAGCCGCGGCGGAGAATCGACCTGCAACCCGAGAAGGTCGCGGTAGAACCCCAGCGCCCGGTCCATGTCTCGAACATTGAGCACCACTTCCGCGAGTCCGGTGATGGCCATATCGTGCCTCCGCGGCACCAATGGTTGCCGCACGTATTGCTCGGATCGCCCGGTCTGCCAGTCACTACGGGGCCACGAGCCGGTAGAGCGCGCCATCGGTCGCGGTCAGGTACAGGTTGCCCTCGGCATCCTCCGCAAACGACGTGATGTTGAGTCCCGTTTGCACCGGATCGCTCCTGACCCACTCTCCATCGGCGCTTTGGCCGAGTCCCCAGACAGTCCCGAAACAGAAATCGGCGAACACATAGACGCCCGCGATGTCCGGAAGCGCCGCACCCCGGGAAACGTAGCCGCCCGTGATGGAGCAGCCTTCCTCATGGGTGTACTCCGCGATCGGCAGGACCGAGGCGGTCGGGTCACATTCATCCTCCTCGTAGCAGGAGGAGCCCTCCATGGTTCGCCAGCCCAGGTTCGCGCCGCCCGGCGACCCGGCGGGCAGGTAGTCGATCTCCTCGATCCAGTCCTGACCCACGTCTCCGATCCACAGATCGCCGGTTCCCCGGTCGAACGAGAACCGCCACGGGTTGCGTAGTCCGTAGACCCAGATTTCCGGGCGGCCTTTGTTTCCGTCTGCGAAGGGGTTGTCCGCCGGTATCGTGTACCCGGTCTCACCGCTGACGTCGATTCGAACGATGGACCCCAGGAGCGTCCGCGGGTTCTGCCCGTTGCCTTCGGGATCGCCTGCCGCGCCTCCGTCGCCAAAACCGCCGTACAGGTATCCGTCCGGGCCAAACATCACCTCGCCGCCGTTGTGATTGCCATACGGGTCCTCGACGGCGATCAGAATCTCGAGTGAAGCGGGATCGGCCTTGTCAGGATCGTTCTTCGACACGGTCAGCCGCGCGATGGTGTCGTCACCGACGCCGCCGCCGGTGGCGGAGGTCGCCGCGGTGTAACCCACGTACAAGCGGCCATTACGCGCGAAGTCGGGATCGAAGGCCAGCCCCAGCAACCCCTGTTCCATGTTTCCGTCGGCAA
Source organism: uncultured Chloroflexota bacterium (assembly GCA_903864575.1). GTDB lineage: Bacteria > Chloroflexota > Chloroflexia > Thermomicrobiales > UBA6265 > CADCWF01. Next base: position 431 of record CAIPGK010000539.1, on the reverse strand, counting down.
TGAACGGCGCCATGTCGAGGAACGGCTCCGGTTCGATGCCGCCGTCGCGCAGAATCCGGACGAGCCCCCCCTGCTCCACGACGAAAAGCCGGCCACTGCCATCGCCGGGGTCGGCCATGAACACCGGCCGTGAGAATCCGTCGGCAACTTTTTCGAGCGCAACATCGAATGTTTGTGGGTCGAACGCATTCGCACCGGCAGCGTTGGCAATGGGCTCCGCGATTGCGCACATCGCGGCAGCGGCGAAACATATTCGTGCTGCACCGAGCAACCGGCGCGCCCAGTTCGAATGTGATTCGGCGACGGTCATATCACCCTCCTGCTGGATCTGAACGCGTTGAGGATACGGGAAGCTCCGCCCGCAATAAGCGACTGGCGCGACCAACGAGTCCTCCGCTCACAGGGGTGCCCGCTCGCGCCAATTCCCAGGG
>CAIPGK010000538.1 GCA_903864575.1 uncultured Chloroflexota bacterium | reverse complement strand
GGGCGGGGATGGCCAAGGGCGTCCCCTATGACGGGGCGATCAGGATCCCCATGCTGGCGTGGGGCGAAGGATTCCCGAATCGGGAACAGGCCCGTCTTGTTTCGAACGTCGATCTCGTGCCGACCATTGCCGAAATAGCCGGGGTCCGATTCGATGAGGTGGATGGATTCAGCCTCTTTGGAACGAGGCGCCGGGAGTATGCGCTCGTTCAGACGAGTTCCAATGCGCTCACCGCTGGCGGGTTCGGTCTCCGTTCCGCCCGGTTGCTCTACTTCGAACACGCCAGCGGAGAACGGGAGTATTACGACTACATGCGGGACCCACTCGAGTTGGCCAACCTGGTGCCGTTGATCGGTTCCGTGGAAACGTTTCCGCTGGATCTGCCGCGGCCGGGTGAATTGAAGATGGTGCTGGCGCACGCGCGCGTCTGCAGAGGCAAGCGGTGCCCCTGACCGGAGGCGCCGAACGTGGATGACCGTCGCACGTTGTTCCGAAGATCTCGCCGCTCGCTCATCCGTGGAGGCGCCGCCGTTGCTGTCGCAGCATTCGGGGCTGATGCGTCGTCCACGATCGCTGGTTCGAAAAACCCTGACAACGGTTGCGGAAGCCGCCGGCGCTGTCCCGACACGAAACCCGATACGCGGCCAAACGTGGTGGTGGTCGTCGCCGATGACATGCGAACGACCGACTGGGCCGCGCTTCCGTTGACGCGTGCCCGGCTTCGCGAGGGCGCGTTCTACGAAAACTTCATCATCAACAACCCTGTGTGCATGCCTGCCCGGGCCACACTGTTTACCGGTCAGTACGCGCACAATCATGGCATTGTCCCCGAGGTCGGATTGCCCGATTCGGCCTGTCTGGATGAGTTCATGGCGCGCCGGCTCGACGAGAAGGGGTTGGCGCTCGCGCTCCAGCAATCGGGCTACGTCACGGCGCTGGTTGGCAAGTTTCTCAATGGCTACGCGCCGGGAATGCCCCAGCCGGCGGGTTGGACGCGGTGGGTCGGCAGAAGTGCGATGACCTACTTCGATTACGTGCTGCAGGTCGATGCCGAGCGGGTCAAATTCCGCGGCAGGGGAAAGTACCTGACCGATGTCCTGCGTGACTATGCGGTCGAGTTCATTCGCGACGCGCCGGCCGAGCGGCCACTCTATCTCCATCTCACCTTGTCCACGCCGCATGAGCCGCATGACCCAGCGCCGCGTCATGCCAACCTGCATGCCGGGGCGCAGGTCGAGCGCAACGCCGCGTTCAACGAAGCGGACCTCAGCGACAAACCGATGCTCAGCCAGGCCCGGGCGCTGTTGACGCCGGAGCAGATCGTCGCGCTCGACGTCATGCACCGGAAACGTCTGCAGATGATGGCATCGCTCGACGAGGCGATCGTCCGGGTCGTGGATGAGCTCGAAGGAACCGGCAGGCTCAGGAACACCGTCATAGTGGTGCTGAGCGACAACGGCCTGCTGATGGGTGAGCATCGCGTCTTTGCGACGAAAAGCCTCCCCTACGATGGCGCGGTCCGGGTGCCAATGCTGGTTTGGGGGCAGGGATTCGCCAAGGGCTCCCGGACGCAGCTGGTGTCAAATGTCGACATCGTTCCAACGATCGTGGATCTTGCTGGCATCAGGTACCGCGAGTGTGATGGCATGTCGCTGCTCGACCATACGGCAAAGCGGGATGTTGCCTTGATCCAGGTGTCGAGCGGGGTGTCGACACAGTCGAGCGGATTCGGCCTGCGGTCGAACGAGTTCATGTATTTCGAGTATGGCAGCGGCGATCGGGAGTACTACGATCTCCAACGGGATCCGTTCGAGGTGAACAACCTGCTTCCCCCGTCCGGCGCCCAGATTCCGATTCCAGCAGACCTTCCCCGGCCGGGTGACCTGAGCGCCGCGCTCGCACGGGCGAAAGTCTGCAGGGGACGCAGTTGCCCGTGAATACACCCCGTCAACTCAGGTGATGGTGCGCCGCGGGCGCTTCAGCGGGTCCGCGCTGCGGCGTTCATCTGGCTGGTGGAGTCTGATCGGAATGGCGATGCCTGCTGACGAGGTTACGGGTGACCTTGCCGGTCGCCGCGACGTCCACCTGGCGCGAGGCGCGGCTGCCGCGAACGCCGGTGGCCTGCAGCACCATCTGGCCGCTGCGGAACCCGTCATCGAGGGTGAACCTGATGCTGGCGGAGCCGTTCGCGTCCGCCACGCCACGAGCAATGATCTTCGCGCCCAGCTTCAGGGAGATTGCCTCGCCGGCCCCGAACCCGGTCAGTTCCACCCGTTCGCGCTTGCCAGTGTTCAGGGCTCCGGACTTGACCGTCAACGACGAGGTGATGGTGACTGTTCCCTGGCGTGAAGCGCTGGAACCGGAGACCAGGACGGTCCTCGCCCCGCCCGGAAGCGCTGGAACGATGGCGTTGTACTCACCATCGCCGATGCCGGAGACGCGGAATGCCCCGACTGGCTTGCCGCCGATCGAGACGGACACCAACTCGCCCGCCGCGAAGCTCGCGGCGGTGATCTTCAGGCCGCCGCCGACCGGGACCGTCGCGGCGGACAGCGTCATGCAGGGATCGTCGCTCGTCGTCTGGTACGCGCCGGTGGGGTCGTGGAGGAAGGAACTCGCGCTGGTGTTCCAGTGCTGGCCGAGGTAGCTGCAACCGGGGGCGGCAGTGCTGAAGTAGTCATCGTGATTGCAGTCGAAGAGGTTGGTGGTGGCCCAGACTCCGGTCGTGCAGCGGTTGACCAGCGTGGGGTGGTAGGGGGAGTCGGAATAGCACATCACGTCGCGTTCATCGATGCAGTGCCAACCGCCGGAGCTGTTGGGCGCTGAGAGCTGGACGCCGCCCAGGTTGTGCATGACCTCGTGGGCGATGACCATTCCGGTCCAGCAGCGGGTGTCGGCGCGGGCGAAGCTGCCGCCCTTGTTGTTCATATTGTCGGTGGTGGGTCTGTCGTCCGGGCGAACCGTGCCGATGCCGCAATAGACGTCGGCATCCGCGAACATCAGGTAATTCCTGTCGTAGGAGAAGTGCTGCGCCGGGTCGGGCAGGGCGTCGAGGGCCTGAGCGACGGCATCGATCGATCCGCCGAAGGACTCGAGATCGGAGGCGGCCACTTCGACCGGAATGATGTCGGCGAGGCAATCCTGGGTCGTCACGACACGGATCTGGCGGTGGCCGCCGGTTTGCTGGGCGCTCTCTTCGAAGATCTGGTTCATGTCCGAGACCCAGAGACGCATCGAATCGAGAAAGTCCGCGTAACGGCTGACCCCTGAGTAGACGTAAAGGACCTGGACGCGTGGACCGCTCTTGCCGTCATCGATACAGGGGAGGGCGAGCGTCGCCTGATTCGTGATGCGAACCGGTTCGGCTGGCGCGGCGCGATAGCCGGGCGGCGGCGCGTCATTGCCGTGCGTGCACAGGGGCATTCCGTCACTACGGAAGCCATCGAGTCCGTCGCCGCAGAGGGCGCGCACGGATCGGTCAGCGAACGATGGAAGGTTGGCGGCGCTCTTCTGGGAGTGATCACGACGCGCGGCGGCAATGACGCGCTGGCCGACGTCGCCGACAGTGCCCGCCAGCGGAGCAACGGCGGGGAGGAACGCGAGAATCCCGAGGGCGACGAAGAGAGCGGCCACAAGGGCCCTGACACCGCGAGCGGAATGTCTTCTTGATATCGGAGTCGGATGCTGCGGCATGACACGCTCTCCTGCCGCGCTCGGCGTGGTGTCGAGACCCCGAGCGATCCGGCGCTCGGAAACGGCGTTTCACACGCCAACCTTCATCGAATGCTAACCAGCGTTTCACGGTCCGGCAATCCCACATCATGGCCAGCCTTGCCTCGCTCAAATGGGCGAGATCGGTGGAGGTGCATGGGATGAGCCGGGCAGCATGCGCCCCCATCCGAGGTTCATCGAATGGGGGCGGCGCGGAGGCCGACTACGGGGTGGCGGTCGGGCTGGGGGAGGGTTCG
>CAIPGK010000537.1 GCA_903864575.1 uncultured Chloroflexota bacterium | reverse complement strand
GTTCCGGGATCGATGCACTCTCCCCGGGACGACAGCGCTCCCGGTCCAACCGGACCGGGAGCGCTCAGGTTCACTGTTCGGATTGCGGGATCGGAACTACTCCGCGCCGGAACCCATCCGGGGGACGTTGCTGGTGACGCCGGTTCCCCGACGCTTGCCGACCTGCAGCCGCAGGTTGGCCCGGCGAAGCGCGCTGAGCGCGTGCTCGAGCTCCACCGTTTCGCCTCGGCCGACGATCGCCGCTTCCGCGCGCTTGCGGGCTTCCTCAGCACGCGCGACGTCGATCTCCTCGGCATGCTCCGCGGTGTCCGCCAGCACGATCACCTTGTCCGGGGTGACTTCCATGAAGCCGCCAAAGACGAGAATCGACCGCTCTGTGCCGCCCTTCTTCAGGCGAAGCTCGCCCGCGTCCAGCAGCGTGACGAGTGGCGCGTGCTGCGGCAGCACCCCGAGTTGGCCCGCCGCGCCCGGCGCAACGACCATATCGATGTCGCCCTCGGAGAGCAGCAACCGCTCGCCGGTCACGATTTCCACGTTCAACTTGGCCATCTGCCGCATCCTTTCCGCGGGCCGGTCCGCCGGTCAGCAAACCGGCCCGGGGGCGTCTCTGTTAGGCCGCCGCGCCGGAAAGCTGGGCCGCCTTCGCGATCGCGCCGTCGATGTCTCCGACCATCAGGAAGGCCTGCTCCGGCAGGCTGTCCACCGCGCCGTCAAGGATCGCCCGGAAGGAGCGGACCGTATCGGAAAGGGTCACATACTGGCCCGGCACGCCGGTGAACACTTCCGCGGTGAAGAACGGCTGGGACATGAACAGTTCCATCTTCCGCGCGCGGGAGACGATGACCTTGTCCTCGTCCGACAGTTCCTCGACGCCGAGAATGGCGATGATGTCCTGCAGGTCGCGGTAGCGCTGCAGCACCATCTGCACTTCGCGGGCGGTGTCGTAGTGCTGCTGGCCCACGATCAGCGGGTCGAGCACGCGGCTGGTCGAGGCAAGCGGATCGACCGCCGGGAAGATGCCGCGGGAGGCGATGGAGCGCTCCAGCGACACGGTCGCGTCGAGGTGGGCGAAGGTCGTCGCCGGCGCAGGGTCGGTGTAGTCGTCCGCCGGCACGTAGATGGCCTGAACCGAGGTGATGGAGCCGGTCTTGGTCGAGGTGATCCGCTCCTGGAGCTGGCCCATCTCGGTCGCCAGGGTCGGCTGGTATCCCACGGCGCTCGGCATGCGGCCGAGGAGCGCCGACACTTCCGAACCCGCCTGCACGAAGCGGAAAATGTTGTCGATGAAGAGGAGGACGTCGCGGCCCTCGTCGCGGAAATACTCTGCCATCGTCAGGCCCGACAGACCGACGCGAAGACGCGCGCCTGGCGGCTCGTTCATCTGCCCGAAGACGAGGACGGTCTTGTCGGCCACGCCCGACTCGTGCATTTCGCCCCAGAGCTGGGTGCCTTCGCGGGTCCGCTCGCCCACGCCGCAGAAGACGGAGTAGCCGCCGTGCTCCGCCGCGATGTTGCGGATGAGCTCGGTGATGACGACCGTCTTGCCGACGCCGGCGCCGCCGAAGATGCCGGTCTTGCCACCCTTGGTGAAGGGGGCGATCAGGTCGATGACCTTGATCCCGGTCTCGAAGATCTCGACCGTGCTGGCCTGCTCCTCGAAGGAGGGCGCTGCGCGGTGAATCGGGCGGGTCTCCGTGGTCCTGGACGGTCCGGCCTCGTCGATCGGCTCGCCGGTCACGTTGTAAATGCGGCCGAGGGTCCCCGGACCGACCGGAACCGCGATCGCCTGGCCGGTGTCGACCGCCTCCATGCCGCGGCGCAGGCCGTCGGTGGAGCTCATGGCGACGGTGCGGACCGCGTCGTTGCCGAGGTGGGTCTGGGTTTCGAGGACGAGGGTTGACCCGTCCTGCCGGTGAACCTCGACCGCGTTGTAGATCTCGGGCAGCTGGTTCGACGGGAACTGGATGTCGATGACCGGGCCCATGATCTGGATGATTCTTCCGGTAGCGCCCATTGCTGCTCCTCCGGTCGCCGCGCTCGCCCCGCAGGGCCCGCCGCGCTCCGATGCGTTACCGCTGCGCGTTCGCGCCGGCGGCGATTTCCGCGACTTCCTGGGTAATCTGCGACTGACGCGCCTTGTTGTAGGTGAGCCGCAACTCGCCCACCAGTTCCTTGGCGTTCTCGGTCGCGTTCTTCATCGCAACCATCCGCGCCGAGTGCTCCGAAGCGACCGACTCGAGGAACGCCTGATACAGCTGTTGCTCGGCGTACCGCGGCAACAATTGCTCCAGAACTTCTCGCCCGTTCGGTTCGAAGATGTAATCGGTGTACGTCCCTCGCTGCTCCGGCAGCTCGATCGGCAGCAACTGCTTCACGACCGGCGTTTGGGTCAGCGTATTGACGTACTTTGCGTAAACCAGATAGACCGCGTCGATCTTGCCGGACAGGAAGTCCGCGAAGACGACCTCCGCAACGGCCCGCATATCCTCGAGCGACACGGTGTCTCCAAGTCCGGTGAACTCGGCCACCACATCCTGGCCGGTACGGACCATGAAGTCCCGTCCCTTCTTGCCGGCCGTCACCACCTCGACCGGCACGCCGGCCTCGCTCGTGATGTACCGGCTGGCGCGGCGCAGGATATTCGTGTTCAGCGCGCCGGTGAGACCGCGATCCGGCGTGATCAGGATGATTCCGGCCGCCTTGATCTCGGGGCGCGGGGCTAGCAACGGAAACTGCGCAAGCTGGTCCGCGTCCTGCGAGACCGACGCGAGGTCACCAATCACCTCGCTCAGCCGCTCCGAATAGGGGCGGCTCGCCAGCACGCGCTGCTGCGCCTTGCGCATTTTCGCCGCGGAGACCATTTCCATGGCCCGCGTGATCTGGGACATGTTGCTGACGCTGCGGATGCGGCGTCGGATTTCGCGCGTACTGGCCACGGCGGCCTCCCGTTCAGGCGGGGGGCGAGGTCAGCCTGACTGCCCTCGCCCCGCCTCCCGCGATCGTTCCGTCTAGGCGATCTTGCGCGCGCTCGCGAACTCCGAACCGGCCTTGAACGACTCGGTTGCGGACTTCAGCGACGCGGTCAGACCGTCGTCCAGCGCCTTCTTCTCGCGAATCGCGGCCAGCACCTCGGGTCGCGCCGTGCGCAGGTAATCGAGGTACTGGGATTCGAAGGCGCGGACCTTGCTCACGTCGACATCGGCGAGGAAGCCGTTGCCCGCCATCCAGAGGCTGGCGATCTGCTCCTCGACCGGCATCGGCTGGTACTGGCCCTGCTTCAGCAGCTCGGTCATGCGCTGCCCCGTCTCGATCTGGTTCCGGGTCACCGCATCGAGGTCGCTCGTTCCGAACTGGGCGAACGCGGCCAGCGAGCGGTACTGCGCGAGGTCGAGGCGGAGTCGGCCAGCAACCTGGCGCATCGCCTTGATCTGCGCCGCGCCGCCGACGCGGGAAACCGAGATGCCGACGTTGATCGCCGGCCGGACGCCCGCGTAGAACAGGTCCGGCTCGAGGTAGATCTGGCCGTCGGTGATCGAGATGACGTTGGTAGGAATGTACGCCGACACGTCGCCCGCCTGCGTCTCGATGATCGGCAGGCTGGTCAGCGACCCGCCACCGGCATCCGCCGAGAGCCGCGCCGAGCGCTCCAGCAGGCGGCTATGCAGGTAGAAGACGTCGCCCGGGTAGGCCTCGCGGCCCGGCGGGCGGCGGACGAGCAGGGAGACTTCGCGGTACGCCTGCGCGTGCTTCGACAGGTCGTCGTACACGATCAGGGCGTCCCGGCCGGTCTCCATGAACTCCTCGCCCATGGCGGTGCCCGAGAACGGCGCGATGTACTGCAGCGGCGCCGGGTCGGCGGCGGAGGCGACAACGACGATGGTGTGCTCCATCGCGCCATTCAGCTCCAGCATCCGGACGGTCTGGGCGACCTGCGCCTGCTTCTGGCCGATGGCCACGTAAATGCAGATCACGTCGCCGCCGCGCTGGTTGATGATGGTATCGAGCGCAATGGCGGTCTTGCCGGTCTGGCGGTCGCCGATGATGAGCTCGCGCTGGCCGCGGCCGATCGGGATCATCGCGTCGACGGCCTTGACGCCCGTCTGCAACGCCTCATCGACGTTCTGCCGCTTGATGACGCCCGGCGCGATGCGCTCGATCGGGCGACGCTTGTCGGTCTTGATCGGGCCCTTGCCATCGATCGGCTGGCCGAGGGCGTTCACGACCCGGCCGATCAAGGCATCGCCCACCGGCACCGAGGCGATATCCCCGGTGGCCCGGACTTCGTCGCCTTCCTCGATGTTCTTGTACTCACCAAGGACGATGACGCCGACCGAATCCTCTTCCAGGTTGAAGGCGAGGCCGATGGTTCCGGACTTCGGGAAATCCACAAGCTCCGACGCCTGCACGTTGCTCAGGCCGTAGCAGTTGGCGATACCGTCGCCCACGCTGATGACCCGGCCCACGTTCGCGATCGTCGCGGAATCCTGGAAGCCGGAAATCTGTTCCTTGATGATGTCGCTGATTTCGGTTGCGCGGACGGACATCTTTCCGCTCCTGTTCCGCGAGTGCGGCCACGTCGACCGCGTTGCCTGTAGACCGACCCGGCTCGCGCCGGGAGATGTTGCGTACCCGGTTACCCGGTCGCCAGCCGCGCACGAAGTTTGCGAAGCTGACTGATCACACTGCCGTCGATCACCGTGTCGCCGACGCGGGCGACGATCCCACCGATGATTTCGGGATCGACGATCATGCGCATTTCGACCTGCTTGCCGACGAGCTGCTCGAGGCGACGCTGGACCAGCGTCGCGCCCTCGGGCGACATCTCCTCGGCGGTGGTCACTTCGGCG
>CAIPGK010000536.1 GCA_903864575.1 uncultured Chloroflexota bacterium | reverse complement strand
GCTGGCAGCGGCCGGGTATCCGGCCAAACCGGAGGCTGGCGCGTCGATCGTAGGCGTGGAGAGCGCGGAAGCTGAGGGGTCGCTCATCTTCCACGCCGGTACTGCCCGGATCGGGCGTGACCTCGTGACGGCGGGCGGCCGGGTGATGTCAGTCGTCGGAGTCGGGGAGACGGTAGATCGGGCGGTTGAGCGAGCCTACTTCGGCGCTGACCGGATCACCTTTGCCGGCAAGCAGGTGCGCCGGGATATCGCGGCGAACAAGCAATCCGAAGCGGTGCTCCGGTGAGCGGAAGCCGGATTGCGGTGCTCGCGTCGGGCGGGGGGACCAACCTGCAAGCGCTGATCGATGCGTGCACGTCGGGCGCGCTCGATGCCACCATTGTCGAGGTCGTCGCGGATCGGATGTGCGGGGCACTGCGTCGCGCGGAGGAGGCCGGGATTGCCGCCCTCTTCCTTCCGGTTGCCCACCGAAGGGACGCCGCCGAACGGGCAGCGCACGATGTCCTGCTGGCGGAATCGCTGGCCGTCATGCAGCCTGATCTGGTGGTGCTCGCCGGGTGGATGCTGTTGCTTGGCCCGGTCATGTTGCAGCGCTTTGCTGGCAGGACCATCAATGTTCATCCTGCGCTTCTGCCGGAGGATGGCGGCGAGACGGTGGAAACCTCCTGCGGCAGGCTGCCCGCCATCCGCGGCGCCCATGCCGTGCGGGATGCCCTGATGCTCGGATTGCCGGTCACGGGAGCGACCGTCCACGTCGTGACCGAGGACCTGGACGCAGGACCGGTCATCCTCCGCGAGGAGGCGCCGATTCTGCCCGGGGACGACGAGACGACCTTGCACGAGCGGATCAAGTCCATTGAGCACGTACTGCTGCCGAGGGCAGTGTCGAAGGTGCTGGCGGCCCGGCAAACGGCCGTCGCGAGCGAGAAGGGAGCATGGTGATGGCGGGAACTGGCGGTGCGCCTGTTGTGCTGGTCCTCGGGTCAAAGGCCGATCTGGGACATGCCGAGTTGATCGTCCAGGCCCTTACCCGGTTCGGCATCGGGAGCGAGATCAGGATTGCGTCGGCCCACAAGGTGACGCGCTACCTGCTGGATGCGATCGAGGAATACGAGCAAAGCGGACCTCCCCACATCTGGATCACCATTGCGGGGCGCTCCAATGCGCTCTCCGGGGTGGTCGACGCCAACGTCGTCGGCCCGGTCATCGCATGCCCGCCGTATGGGGATCGCTTCGGCGGGATGGACCTGCTTTCCTCGGTGCGGATGCCGAGCGGAGTCGCGCCGTTGCTGGTGCTCGAACCGGAGGCGGCCGCGCTGGCAGTGGCGAAGATGATCGCGATCGGCGATCCCGCCATGGCGGAGCGAGTGGCAGGGTACCAGCAGGCCCAGCAGGAGCGCGTGATCGCCGACGACCGGTCGATGCGCGACTGAGCCTCGTTCAGTGGTGGTCCGGAATCGACGCGGGTGGTCTATCCTTCACGGACCGGCTCTCGCGTGGACCGGCCGGATACCGAAATGCCTGACCGCCGCAAGGACGCCATGACCGACGGACCGCCCCTCTTCCGGAAAGTGCTGATCGCCAATCGCGGCGAGATCGCCCTGCGCGTGCTTCGCGCCTGCCACGACCTCGGGTTGCGCGCCGTCGTCGCCTACAGCGACGCGGACCGCGATTCGCTGCCGGTGAGATTGGCCGACGAGGCTGTGTGCATCGGCCCTGCGCCCGCGGCGAAAAGCTACAACAACATCCCGGCCATCATCAGCGCTGCCCTGCTGACCGGTTGTGATGCGCTGCACCCGGGCTACGGCTTTCTCGCCGAGAACGCCTACCTCGCGGACATCTGCGAGCAAGTGGGCGTCACATTCATCGGTCCTCGACCAGAGACCATCGAGCAAATGGGCGACAAGGCCAAAGCTCGGCAACTGATGAAGGAAGCGGGCGTGCCGCTCGTGCCGGGTACGATCGAACCGGTTCAGACCCTCGGCGAGGCGCGCAAGGCGGCGGCCGAGATCGGCTACCCGGTGCTGGTGAAAGCCGTTGCCGGCGGTGGCGGTCGGGGCATGCGCGTCGCGATGAGCGATGCCGAACTGGTGCGCCAGTTGCCGGTGGCGCAGGCAGAAGCCCAGGCTGCCTTCGGCAATGGCGATGTTTACCTCGAGCGGTACCTTTCGAAGCCCCGGCATGTCGAGGTCCAGGTGCTTGCCGACGCGCACGGCAACGTCATCGCTGTCGGTGAACGTGACTGCTCTGTGCAACGCCGGCACCAGAAGGTGCTGGAGGAGGCTCCCGCGCCCGGGCTCGACCCGGCGGTGCGCGCCCGGCTCTTTGCGGCGGCGGTGAAGGGCGCGAAGGCGGCCGGATACGTCAATGCCGGCACGCTCGAGTTCCTGCTGGATGAAGACGGCCAGTTCTTTTTCATGGAGATGAATACCCGCATCCAGGTGGAGCATCCCGTCACCGAGATCGTGACCGGGATCGACCTCGTGAAGTGGCAGATCCTGATTGCCGCAGGGCGCGAATTGACGATTCGGCAGGAGGATTGCGTGGCAGTCGGTCATGCGATCGAGGCCCGGATCACTGCTGAAGACGGAGATGACGATTTCAGGCCGGGCGTGGGGACGGTCGAGATGTGGATTGCGCCGGGAGGACCAGGCGTGCGGGTGGATTCCCACATGTACGCCGGATACGCTGTGCCGCCATACTACGACTCGTTGCTGGCGAAGATCATCGTCTGGGGCAATGACCGGGACGAGGCCTGCGCTCGCATGGAACGTGCATTGACCGAGACGGTCATCTCCGGGGTGCCGCGATCCGCGCCGTTCCTGCGGCGGGTGGTGGCCTCCGCGCCATTTCGCAACGCACAACTCCACACCGGATTCCTGGTCGAGCACGCGGACGAACTTTCACCGGGGCGCGATGCCTCCGAAAACACGGCAGGTTGAGGCCCCACCATGACTGACACGAATCCGCCGAAGCCCGCGGCCGGCACGTCGAAAATCCGGGGAAACGCGCGTGGCGCGGCGAAAAAGGATCTGGGCATCATCCGGCACCAGTCGCGGACGCTCGCGCTGCAAGTGCTCTATGAGGTCGAGATGGCGGGTCACGACGCCCGCGCGGCCTTGCAGAACACTATTGCGGGTCTCGCGC
>CAIPGK010000535.1 GCA_903864575.1 uncultured Chloroflexota bacterium | reverse complement strand
TGTTCGGCAACCACGCGAGGGGTGAATCCGGACTCCCTGCATTGGGAGTCCGGATTCATGATTTTGGGGTGGTGCTGCCGTCAGGCCGACGTGGTGGGAGAGATTGGCTACTCGACGCCGACGGCGCAGGCGGGGAAGTACCAGGGGTCGGCGGCGCCGGTGAGGAGGCCGGAGGGGGTGCGGGAGATGGCGACAGGGGAGGCGAAGTCGCCGGTGAGGAGGCGTTCGTCGCGGGGGGAGACGCGGTGGCCCATGGCGGCGAGGGCGGCGATGGTCGACTGGGGGAGGCGGGAGGAGAGGATGAGGTCGGCGGTGGAGGCGTCGATGCGTGGAGCTTCGAGGGCTTCCTGAATGCCCATGCTGGCGTCGACGATGTGCTGCACGAGTTGGGCGTGGCAGTTCATGATCTTGCGGCCGCCGGAGGAGCCGAAGGCGACGGTGACAGCGCCGTCCTCGCCGGAGAGGAGGGCGGGGGCCATGTTGGAGAGCGGGCGCTTGCCGCCAGCGACGGAGTTGGGGCGGCCGGGTTCGGGGTCGAACCACATCATGCCGTTGTTGAGCAGGATGCCGGTGCCGGGGATGGTGACGCGGCTGCCCCAGACGCTGAGCAAGGTCTGGGTGAGGGAGACGGAGAGACCGTCCCTGTCGATGGCGCAGAGGTGGGTGGTGCTGCCGTCAGCCATCTGGTTGGTGGAGGATGGGCCGTAGTCCGGGACGGAGACGCCAAGGCCGTGGGAAATGCCCATGCGGCGGGCGTCGCCGGCGCGGACGGGGCCGAGGCGGTCGGGGGCGAAGGAGGCGGCGCGCTCGGCGGCGTAGGCGCGGTCGGCGAGGACGGCGAGGGGGGCGTCGATGTACTCGGCGTCGGCGAGCCAGGCGAAGCGGTCGGCGAAGGCCTGGCGGAAGGCCTGGGCGGTGCGGTGGATGGCTTCGGGGGAGGAGGGGTCGAGGGCGCGGACGTTGAGTTCGTCGAGGAGGAGGAGGGATTCGACGAGGGTGGTGCCGCCGGTCGCGCCGCCGACGGTGTGAAGCCACTGGCCGTTGTACTCGATGGCGAGGGGGTCGGAGATGGTGGCCTCGTAGTGGGTGAGGTCCTTGAGGGACCAGGGCGCGCCTGCGTCGGAGAGGTGGTTGACGATGGCCTCGGCGATGGGACCCTCGTAGAAAGCGCGCGGGCCGTGAGTGGCGATGGCGTCGAGGGTGGCGGCGAGATCGGGTTGGCGCATGATGGCGGGGGAAGTCTGCTCGATGGTGACGAGGGGGTAGCCCGACCTGTCGAGGAAGATGCGCGCCGTTTCGGGGTAGCGGCGCATGGTGGCGAGGTCCTTGGCCTGGATGAGGGTGGTGTGCCAGGTGACGGGGACGCCATCGGCGGCGAGGCGGAGGGCGGGGGCGATGAGGTCGGCGAGGGGCCGGGTGCCGAAGCGGGAAAGGGCGAGGGAGAGGCCGGCGACGACACCGGGGACGGCGGCGGAGCGGGGGCCGTGGAGGTTGGCGTTGTCGACGACGGCGGGCCAGCCGAAGAGACCGGGATCGCCTGCGCCGCTGGTGAGGGGGAACATGTCGGGGGATGCGCCGCGCGGGGCGATCATGGGGAAGGAGACGACGCTGGCGTTGGTCCAGGGGCCCTTGATGACCATGTAGCCGCCGCCGCCGATGCCGGACATCCAGGGTTCGGCGACGCCGGTGGCGAAGGCGGCGGCGACGATGGCGTCGACGGCGTTGCCGCCATTGCGGAGGACGGCGGCGCCAGCCTCGGCGGCGGCTGGGTGCTTGGCGGCGACCATGCCGCCCGCGGCGGTGGCGGCGGCGCGGGAGACCTGCCATTCGGTGACGTGGTGGAGGTCGGGTGACGTGGATTCAGACATCGGGGGCCTCCGGGGAAGCGTGGCGGCGGATGAGCGTGCTGGTGGGAGGGTACGGCAGCGCGGGGCGGCTGTCAGCGGGGGCGCGAACGATGCGAGGGAGGAGGGGATGGGTAAGATGACGCAAACAGCGGAGCAGAACCGGGAGGAACGCCGTGGCCTGGCAGGGAATGGTGCTGGTGATCGTGCTGGGCGTGGTGCTGGTGGTGGGTGCGGCGGCGGTGTGGGCGGCGTTGCTGGTGCGTGGGAGCGCGCGGGAGTCGGCGCGGCACGTGCAGCGGATCGGGCATGAGGAATCGGTGGAGGAGCGGGGGTAGGGCTCAACCCGAACCGCTTGTCCCGGAGCGGGAGAACGGCCCTCTTCCCCAACCCCTTCTCCGGCTGCGGCAGAAGAAGGGGCTTTGGTTGGTGGGGGGGGCCGCATTGCCGACCGGTTCACCGGAGCGGGGGAGCAGGGTCGCTGGGTGATGGGGCGGGAACGGGAACGCCCCCGGGGCCGGGGTGGCCGCGGGGGCGTGGAGGCGCGCTGCG
>CAIPGK010000534.1 GCA_903864575.1 uncultured Chloroflexota bacterium | reverse complement strand
TTGAGCATGTCGAGCACCAGCGATGGCGCGCCGCCGTGCAACGGGCCCTTGAGCGCTCCGATCGCGCCGGTGATGGCCGAGCAGAGATCGGACATCGTGGAGGCGATGACGCGGGCGGTGAAGGTGGACGCGTTCATCCCGTGGTCGGCCAGCAGGGTCAGGTAGACCTCGAGCGGCTTCCAGTGCTTCTCGTCGGGAACCGCGCCGAACAGCTGGTAGAGGTAGTTCTGGGCGGTGTTGAGGTCCGTCCGCGGGGCAATGGGCTCGAGCCCCTGCCGGATGCGGAAGAACGCGGCGAGGATCGCCGGGACGCGGGCCGCAACGATCATCGCCTCATCGAGATCGGCCGTGGCGTCGAACTTGTCGACATCGATCGCGCCCATCGCGGAAACGCCGGTGCGGAGGGCGTCCATCGGCGCAGCCTCCTTCGGGAGGGCGCGCAGGGTGGAGATCACGCCGGCGGGAAGATCGCGGTTCGACCACAACTTCGCGCAAAAGGCAGCGAGTTCGGCGCGGTTCGGGAGATGCCCGATCCAGAGCAGGTGGGCGACCTCCTCGAACGATGCCTTGCCCGCCAGTTCGTGAATGTCGTAGCCCCGGTAGACCAGCCTGCCCTCTTCACCGTAGACGTGGCTCAGCGCCGTAGACGCCGCGACCACGCCCTCCAGTCCCTCGGGCTTGGGGAGCACGACCTCGACCTCAGGATTTCCGTTGCTGGTGCTCATCGTCTGGCGCTCCTGCCACATGGAATCACGCGACCGACCAGCAACCGTGCGCTGACAGCGCAAACGGATGCCGGGTTCCCAACGGTTCGGGATGGTAGCACGCGTGCATGCATGACGAGGCAACCGGCAACCGACCGTTGACCGACAGGCACGTGAGCGCTGCATCGTCCCGCGGTTGGTGGTATCTTGGCGAGGATTTCACCGGCTCCCCGCGCCAATCCGGGTCTGCGTGTCACCGCTACGCGCCGGAATCGACCATGAAGACTTCGGGCATCTGGCGCCGGATTTTCCCCGGCGCGGACTGGCGCATGGCGGGACGCGGGAACGACACCACCTCAACGGCCCTGTTGGCTTCGGCGCGCGTGATGGCGCGCCGGGGAGCGGCTGGCGTACTCATCGCGGCGATGCTCGTTCCTCCGGTTTCCACGCTCGCCAACGACCGCGCCGGCGACCGCCATGCCACCGCGGGATCGGCGACGCCATCTCCGGTTGCCGCCGACTCTCCCGCGCCCGCGGCAACACCGTCGCCCAAACCGGAGCAGCCGGGCCTGACGGGCGACCAACCGGGCCGCAACGGGAGGAAAGACCGCTCCCGGCGCCATCGGGATGATGCGCGGCAGCACCGGACGGCGCTGCTTCCGGAGTTGGGCCGCGCTCCATCCGGTTCCTCCGCCCCCTGGGCGGGGGGCTTTGGATCGGGCAGCGTTCGGCCGCGGGGAGCGGCTGCGCCGGTACGTCTCGAGGAATCCCCCGATCCGGTCGAGCCAGCGGCAAAGCCGCCGAAGAACCCCGCCGCCGAAAGCAGCCGGGCCGTCGGGAGCGACGCGCACGGAGGCAACAACGACGGCAGGAGCACCAGCGGCAAGAGCGAGGACAAGCCGCTGCACGGCCGCATCTGGCCGATGCCATCCGGCAGCTACACGTTCACGCAGGAGTACGGCTGCGTGCCCCAGATCGAGGGCTTCTACGCGGCGGCGGCGGATTGCCCGCCCGACCGCCCGGTCGTCCACAGCGGGATCGACCTCGGCGCGGAGATCGGAGCGCTGATCTATGCGGCCGCGTCCGGTTGGGTCACGCAGGCAGGCTATGACCGGGAGACCGGACTGGCGAACACGCGGCTCGTCATCCAGCACGACGGGCGCAACCAGCAGTACGCGACCGAGTACCTCCACTGGATCACGACCTTCGTGGAACCGGGCGACTACGTGCGGGTCGGCGAGCCGATCGCGGAGGTCGGGTCGGTCGGGTGGTCGACCGGGCCGCACCTCCACTTCGCGGTGATCGACTTCGACCGCGGGGGCTACCTGGACCCGCTGGCGTGGCTTCCGCGCCGCGACAGCGCCGCCTACCGCGACCTGCCGCGCAACCCGAAGCCGGTATCGTTCGACCACCCGGACGCAAGCCCGAGCGGCGTGCCGGACGCCGCCGACCCGAACCCCGCGCCGGTGCCGGAACGGGCGGACCTCCCGGGCAAGCACGAGCGGGTGAAGGACGCGAAGGACGAGGACCGCAAGGCCGCGCGCGCCGAGCGCAAGGCGATGCGTCTGGACCGGGAGGACGACCGGGCTGAGCGAGCAACCGAACGCCGCCGCCGCATCCGCCATGCCGATGGCGAGACGGTGGTCGATGACACCTCCGGGACCGGCCCCGGCTCCGCCCCGCCGCCAACCGGGGACGCAGCCGACGACCCATCGCGCGATCGCCGCGGACACCGGGGCGCCCGCGGCGACGGCTCGACCGACAGTAACCGGACCGGTCATACCGGCCAGAACGACGGCGGAGATTCACGTCGCGACCGCGGCTCGAACGACGGCGGACGGCAGGATCGCGCCGATGCTGGCGACGATGGGCAGCGCAACCGGGCGGAGCGGTCTTCCGAGGTGGAATCAGGGGATGCCGGGAGCGAACCGGGCCTGTCGTCCCGGGTGGCCAGCATCCTGGACGAGATCCCCTGAGCGGGGAAGCCTGTCGGGGAAACCATCCCCGCGGAGGAAGACCTCATCGTCGAGGATTCCGAACGGGCCGATCATCCAGACCGTTGAACACCCATCGGGCAACCACCGACTCCCGGAGCCATCCCGGCTAGGACGGGCTCGGTCCCTCGCTGGCGGAGCGGTATTCGGACTCCAGCACGCGGCGAATCTTGGGCAGCTCGGCGGCGAGCGAGCCCATCGCGGACCGGAGGGTGTCCAACTGGTCCGTGGTCGCGTCGGGGACGAGGTTGGGATAGACGGACCGGGTGAGCACGCCGCGGAGGGTGGTCACGAACCCCGCGAGCGCGACGGCGGTCTGCTCGGAGAGATAGAGGCGACGGGCGCTGAAGGCGTCGGCGAGGGCGAAGGCGCGCTCTCCGACATCCTTCCAGTTCTCCCATGCGAGGGCTTCGGCGAAGAAATAGACCGGCGGCGCGTAGGCTTCGCCGGGGAGCAGGACCGGGTTGGTGACTTGCGAGATCGCGGATTCCAGCCGGGCGACCATGGCGTACATCTCCGCGCTGGCGTCAGCCCGTCGTTCGCGCGCGATCGGAAGGGTCTCTGACTGCGCGCCACGCGCCAGCAGGGGCACGAGGTCGGCGCGGACATCGCGGAGCGCCGCGGTCTGGCGGGATTCGAAGGCGGCGAGGGCCGCGCCGTCGGTCTCCTTCACGGCGGCGAGATCGCGGGCCACGGCTTCGAGGCGCGTGCGGAGATCGCGTTCGAGGGCATCGAACCGGGCATCCATCCGGGCCTGGAGGCGCTCGACGGCGAGTTCGGCGTGCTGCGCGGGCGATGGCGCAAATGGCGAGGGCGCGGACGGCGCCGGGCCCGACGGGAACCCCGGCGCGGTCTGGGGCGCAGTCATCACCGGCAGATCGAGCACGGCGGGCGACGCGAGCGCACTCCTGCCGCCCACCGCGGACGCGGCGGTGGCCGATGCGGACGAGGTGGCCGCGCCAGCCGATGAGCCAATGCGGGAATCACCGCGACGGCCCCGGCCCGCGCCGGCGACGGCGAACTTACCCGACTTGCTGGCGAATGCCGCCGCGATGGCGAGCACCAGCACCGAAGCGATCGTGATGCCAACCATCACCAGCAGCGTCGTATCCACGCGCGACCTCGACCGTTCCTTCGTCCCGCCCGGCGCGCCTCGCCGGTCT
>CAIPGK010000533.1 GCA_903864575.1 uncultured Chloroflexota bacterium | reverse complement strand
GGGAGCAGCGGCATCCCCAGATTTGCGTGCGCCGGTCGGTGAGCGCCAGATAGATGCGGCCCGCGGAATCGACGGCGGCTGCCGTGACCGGGAACCCTGCATTCCACGCCGCGACCTGCCGGTAGCCGCGGGTGGTGTCGAGCGTGGCCAGTGCTCCCGATTCCGAAAACGTCAGCAGGCGGCCACCGGGGAGCGCGAGCAGGCCCGCTACGCGTTCTGGCAGGGAGGCTCGGGTTCCGGGGCGGTACGGGAGCATGCCGGAGGGAGGGCGCTTCGCCTGCCGGAACCAGCGTTCGCCCCAGTTGACCTCGTTGCTTCCAGCCGCGCAGCCGATGTTGAAGCCGTACTTCTTCCCGCCCTTGCGGCCGTCCATGCAGATGCGATGGTCGGTGTTGGCGGTCTCGATGACGTAGCTGCCTTCGGTGGTCGACGTCTCGAACCATTGCTCGGTGAGGAGCGCGCGCTCCTCGCCTTCCTCGCCGTAGGGCCAGACCTCGATGCGGCCATTAGTGAGGATGTTGGTCTTCCAGCGGATGCCCGCGCGCGAACCGATGGTGGACACGATGGGCGGCTCGACGACGGAAACGGTCATCGAGCCGTTGCCGGGAGGCGCCGAGACCATTCCGCCGGAAAGATTGCTCCTGGGCAGGTCGACCGGTTCGCCGGGATCGCCGGGATCGACCGGATCCACCGGGTCGCCCCCTGCGCCACGTGTCGTCACGGACCGTTTCCCTCCAGCCGGGCGCGTGGTGATCGCAAAATCGTAGGGGGTCTGGGGATTGAGACCGGTGACGGTAATGCGGTGCTGGGTGGCCGGTCCCGAGGGCTTCGGCAGCGGGTCCGAGGGGGCGGGGGAGACCGCGATCGATGCGATGCTCGGGGCGCTTGTGGTGACCTCGAACGTGGCGCTTGTGCTGAGCGCGCTGCGGACGACCGCCGACGAGCGCCGGATCGGCTTGACCGACACTTCGGTGCCAGGCGCCGCGCTGGCCAGTTCGATCCGGAAGAGCAGCGCCACACCTGTCGCGGCCGCGAGTTGCCTGCGGGTCATTTGCCATGACGTGCCGGAGGTAGCCGTCGCCTGGAGCCCAGCGCCAACATCGATGCGTGTGGTACTCATCGCTTCCGCCTCCCAGGCTGGCCGATTGGCCGGACCCGCACCCGAATCCGATGACGGAGGCATTATCACCCAATTGCAGGGATCGCTCCGGTGCTGTCGCGCGACGACGAGCGCCTGCTCGCCGGGTCACATTCATCGGGTATGACATGCATCGGCCATGCAGACGGCCAGCCTCGGACGCGGAATCGGCCGGGACGCGTTTACCGCGCCGTTCATGGTGACGGTGCCGGCGAGGGCGCGAGCCATGGTGTTCCTCGTCCATCGGGTGCGCCCGGCGACGGCGGGCAGTGATGACCCGTCCGTTGGTGCGTGGCGATGGATGTTCCACTGGATCGGCGCTGGGCGTGACCGCTGCCGGGGGGCGCTGCGTGATTGGCGGCGAGCGGTAAAGTATCGGCGCAGGGTACGGTGCGAGCCGACGGCTTGGCAGCGGCCCCGGAGCGGCCAGCGAGGCGGATGGCGGGATGCGGCAAACCGGCGAGCAATCCCTGGAACTGACGGGTGCGCGCGTCGTCGTCCGCGCCGCCACTCCGGCCCTGCGTGGCCGGATGGAGGCTATCCGGGATCTCGCCGATGCCATCCTGCGCGAAACGGAGCGGGTGCTCGGCCGGCGCGGCGATGGTGTCCCTATCCGGATCGATCTGCTCCTCGCCGAACCGGCGGCGGCGCCGGGGCCTGACGGCGCTGGCGTGGCGATCGTGGTTACCGTGTCGGACGAGCCGGATCCCGGATTCGCTGGCCAACTGACCCGCGCCTGGGTGCGGGATCGATTCGGCCCGGACGCGACCGGCGCGGCGCTGCTGGTCGAGGGCGTGGCCGGAATCGCCGCGGCGAAGGTTGGAGCCGGCCCCTCCCTGGAGGATGTCCGGGATTGGGCGAGGGAGGCGGCGCGTGGGGGAGCCGCCGTCGCGCTCGTGACCGCCGATCCGGCGCAGGTGCCGGAGGACCGCCGCGCTGCCTGGTCGCTTGCGGCGACGGCGTTCACCGAGTGGGCGATCCGGCAGTTCGGCGAAGATGCGGTCGCGCAGGCGATCGCGGAGTTCGATCCCGCCCGGCGCGATCAGGCGATGGTAGCTGCCTTCCGGATGACCCTCGGCGCGCTGGAAGAGGACTGGCTGAAGCAGGTCTCCCGGTCGAATGTGCGAAGCGTGTTCCGGGCGCTGGTCGGCCAGTTGATCCCATTGTTTCGACCCTACTGGTTGCGGCAGGCCGAAACGTTCGTCTACGTCGCCTACGACATCGCGTTCGGCATCGCGCTGCCGCTGGCGACGAAGTACCTGATCGATGACGTGCTGCCGCGGAAGGATGTGCGCGGACTGGCGACGGTGATCGGCGCGATGCTGGCGCTCTTCGCGATCGACGTGGTGGTGGGCATCCGGCGCACCTATGTCAACGCGTGGATCAACGAGCGCGTCATCATCGACCTCAAACTGAAGCTGTTCACGAAATTGCAGATGCTGCCACAGGCCTTTCATGCCCGCTCCTCGGTCGGGGATCTGATGGAGCGCATGGGGGGGGACGTGGATGACCTCGAGGCCGTGCTCTGGCAACTGGCGTCCTCGTCGATCGTGCTGGTGCTGCGGGCGCTCTTCGCGGCGATCACGCTGTTCATCCTGAATCCGATGCTGGCGCTCGTCGCGGTGCTCACCGTGCCTGCCTTCAGCATCGGCTACCTGTTGCTGCGCAAGCGGATCGAGGCGGAAAGCCAGCAGGTGCAACGGCTCTGGGGTGACGCCGCCTCGATGGTGCAGGAGGCCCTTTCCTCGGTGGCAATGACCCGCGCCTTCGGACAGGAGGGAACGGCAATCCGCCGCTACCGCGACATGTTGCAGGCACAGAACCAGGCGACGATGCGGCTGATTGTCACCAGTTCGCTGTACGAGGCGTCCAACAAGCTGGCGCAGACGCTGGGGCAGTTGCTGATCTTCGCGGTCGGAGGGTGGCTCGTCATCCAGGGAAACCTGACGATCGGCGGGCTGATGGCGTTCGTCGCCCTGATGCCGTCGCTGTTCTCTCCGGTTGCGGCGATCTCCGGGCTGGGTCAGCAGGTGCAGCAGGCGGCGGGCGCGCTCGACCGGGTGGAGGAGGTGCTGGAGGAACCGCTCGGCATTACCGATGCTCCCGGCGCGCGGGATGCCGGGCAACTGCAGGACGCGCTCGTGCTGGACGACGTGACCTTCGGCTATGACCCCGGCCGCCCGATCCTGAACGGGCTGAGCCTCGCGATCCCGGCCGGGTCCAACGTGGCCATCGTCGGCCAGTCCGGGTGCGGCAAGAGCACGACGGTCGGGCTGCTGCTGCGCTTCCACGATCCGGACTCGGGCCGCGTGCTCTTCGATGGCGCCGATCTGCGCGGCCTGGCAATGGGCTCCGTGCGCGAGCAGATCGGGATCGTGTTCCAGGAGACCTTCGTCTTCAACAGCTCGCTGCGGGAGAACATCGCCGCCGGCCGTCCCGGCGCGACCGATGCCGAGATCGCCGCCGCCGCCGATGCGGCGCGCCTGTCGGCGTTCGTGGCGGACCTGCCCGCCGGGTTCGACACCGTGCTGGGCGAGCGCGGCGTCCGCATGAGCGGCGGCCAGCGGCAGCGCCTGGCCATTGCCCGCGCCATCCTGCGGGATCCCGATATCCTGATTCTCGACGAGGCAACCAGCGCGCTCGATCCCCAGACCGAGGCGGAGGTGCTGGAAACCATCCGCGCCGCCGCGCGTGGCCGGACCACCATCAGCATCACCCACCGGCTGAGTTCCGTCCGGGAGATGGACCGCATCTTCGTGCTCGACCGGGGCAGACTTGCGGAGGCGGGGACCTTCGACGAACTCATGGCCGCGAGCGGGCTGTTCCGGCGGTTGCACGACCGGCAGCGGGACGCCATCGACGGCGGCGGCAGGCTCGCAAACGAGCCGATCGAGGCGCTGCGCCGAGCCCCGGTCTTCGCCGGTCTGGACGATGCTGACCTCGCCGGGATCGCCGCGGCAATGACCGTGCTCGAGTTGCCCGCCGGAACCGGGATCGTGCGGCAGGGCGAGGAGGCCGACGCCTTCTATCTCGTGCTCGATGGCATGACCGAGGTGACGGTCGGAACCGGACGCGCCGAGCATCCGGTGGCCCGGCTCGGCGGCGGCGACTGTTTCGGGGAGATCGCGCTCCTCTCGGGCGGGCTCCGGACGGCCACGGTGCGCGCGTTGACGCCGGTATCGCTGGCCGTGCTGACCCGCGAGGCGTTCGAGGCGGCGCTGGGGCGGTCTCCGACGTTGCGCGCCTCGTTCGAGCGGCTGATGGCGTCCCGGATGGCGGAACTGGCCACGCTCTCCGGGGATGGCGCGGACTGACCGCCCGGCCCGGGCGGTCAGATTGCCGCGGTCGCCGCGCCGTCGATGGGGATCATCGCGCCGCTTATGGCGACCGAGAGATCGGAGCAGAGGAAGGCGACGAGGTTGCCGACCTCGCGCGGGGTGATCATCCGGGGCAGCGGCTGCTGCCGGACGATGAGCGGGGTGAGGAATTCGACGCCGCCCAGTTCCTCGGCCAGTCGCTGGTTCATCGGGGTGTCGATCCAGCCGGGCTGGATGCAGTTGATCCGCAGGCCGCGCGCGGTGTAGGAAACGGCCAGCGCCTTCGTCAGTCCGACGATGCCCGCCTTCGAGGTGGTGTAGGCCTCGTATCCCGGCTCGGTCAGGAATGCCATGACCGAGGAGGTGCTGACGATGGAGCCCGTGCCCCGCGCGAGCATGTGCGGGATCACCGCATGGAACATCAGGTAGATGCCGCGCAGGTTGACGTCCATCAGCCCGTCCCAGCGGGTTTCGTCCCATTCGGTGAAGTCGCCGCTATACATGACGCCTGCGTTGTTGAAGAGGGCGTCGATCTGGCCGAAGGCGGCCAGACCGGTCTGGACGGCGCGGCCGGCGGTCGCCTTCAGGGCGACATCCCCGGCGCAGGTTTCGACCCGCGCGCCGACGCCGCGGAGGGCGGCGGCGACCGATTCCAGCCCCGCATCGTCGCGGTCGACCAGCACGAGGTTCGCGCCGAGTTCGGCGAAGACCTCGGCGGTTCCTGCGCCGATGCCGGAGGCCGCGCCGGTGATGATGGCGGTTTTTCCGTCGAGCCGCATGCGAAGCCGGTGATGACCTCGTCGTGGATCAGGAGCACGTCGTACTGGTCGCAGAGTTCGCGCAGCCGCGCGAAATAGCCCGGGGGCGGGACGTGCACGCCCGCCGACATCATGACCGGCTCGGCGATGACGGCGGCGATGGTCTGCGGCCCCTCGCGGAGGATGGCCTCCTCGATGGCGTCCACGCAGGCGAGGGTGCAGCCTCCAAGGCGCTGGCAGGCGGAGCATCCCGGGCGGGCGGGCGGCGTGACATGGATGAACCCGGTGTTGAGCGGTTCGTAGCGCCATTTCCACTCGGCGTGACCGCCGGCGGCCATCGAGTGACCGGTGCCGCCGTGGTAGGCGAGGTAGCGCCCGATGATCTTGGTCTTGCGGGCGTTGCCGCGCTGCAGGTGGTACTGGCGGGCAAGTTTGAAGGCGTTTTCGGTCGCCTCGGAGCCGCCGCTGTAGAACTTGACGGTGCTGTACTGCTCCGGGGTGATGCGGACCAGCAGATCGGCGAGGGCGAGGGCGGCGGGATTGGTCGCCATCGTGGGCGGAGAAAAGCTGATCTTCCGGCCCTGCTCGGCGGCGACGTCCACCAGGGAATCGAGACCGTGGCCGAGGTTGGCGGTGAATACCCCGGAGACGCCGTCGATGTACTCCTTCCCGAAGACGTCCCAGAGGCGAATGCCCTTGCCCCGCTCGATGATGAGCGGATCGCAGCCGAAGGACTTCATCTGGGTGAAGTCGATCATGACCTGCGACGTGGCCGGGAGCGGGTGCTCGCTCATGAATCCTTCGCCTCCTGCATGGAATGCGGGCGTGCGGCTGGCGGAACGTGGTCGCCGGCAGATGGGCCGCGGACTCCCGAATCGCGCGACGTGGGCGCTGCCGGACGATCGAAGGGCGTCAGCCTGCCTGTGCGTATGCGGGTGGTCAAGCATTTCGCCATGCACGGTAAGTGCGGCAACGATGGAGCATACGCTCCCCGCAGGAGAACGAGGGGTCATGCCGGCCCACCCAGCAGCCCAAACGCGTCATATCCCTTGACATTCAACAGTTATCCGCACGATTCCCCAACGTCGGCTCGTCGGTCGCGCTCGATGCGGTCGTGACCGAAACGCCGATGACAACGCGGCACGGGTGCGGCTAGACTGACCACGTCGTGTACGGACGGGGCAGGGAACGGCGGAGGACAGCGGTGGCGGAGCAGGCAGTCGAGATCGACACCGGTATCGATGACTCCGTGCAGCTCGTGCGGCGGAATCGCCGATCCCTGATCCGCAGGCTCGGGCAGGTGAGCCGGCTCGAATGGCTGCGAGCGGACACCCTGAAGCGCGACCGCGACTACAACCGGGTGATCCGGGCGGTCCGGGTGCAGGCGATCTCGCGCAAGTTCAACCCGGACGGCCTGGGCGTGCTCTACGTCTCCCTCCGGGAAGATGGCCACCACTACATCATCGACGGCCAGCACCGGCACCAGTCGGTGATGGATCTCGGCATGGGCGATTGCGAAGTACCCTGCGTGGTCTACGACGGGCTGAGCCGCAGCCAGGAGCGGGCGATCTTCCTGCTGCTGAACCGGGAACGGCTGCCGCTGTCGGCGGTGGAGGCGTTCGAGGCGCGAGCCGCGGCGGGCGAGAACCTCGCGGAGGCGATGCACGACCTGCTGGCGGCATACGGGATCCGGCTCGTGGCCGGGCGCCAGCCGGGGGTGCGGGAGATCGCCTCGGTCGGGGTGCTGGAGGAAATCGACCGGCGCTGGGGCGAGGAGATGGTGGAGCGGGTCTTCACGCTCTTCGAGTCCGGCTGGCCCGAGCGGCCCGGCATCTACCGCAGGCCGCTGATGATGGCGGCGGCATCGGTCCTCGCCGACCCAGGCACCGATGATTCCCGCTTCGCCCTGGCCCTGACCGCGTGCCCGCCCGAGGAACTCGAGCAGATGGTGATGGCCCGCGTCCGCAAGGTCTCCTACTCGGGCTGGAGCAAGTTCGCCGAGGTCATGAAGGAACTCTGCGACCGCACCGACGGGTAGCGCAGCCGGGAACAGCAGGGGAGCGGCGCAGCCGGGTCCGCGCCGGGTCCGCGTTGAAACCGACGCGCGCGCGGCCGGGAAAACCCGGAAAACGTCGAATCATCGGATGTCGATACAGGGATATGTCGCCAGTCCATGATGGCTTTTGGGACCTTTGACTTGCCGGAACGATTGTCCGATGTGTCCACATGCCCCATGCTCCGCTCCAGTCCCCACTGGCGCGGGGCGTGATCGCGGCCATCGCCGTTGACTGCGAGGAAAGACTATCGCGACCCAACCGCCGCGCCTATACTCGGGGAGTGTCTCCGCGCTGTCGGAATGGTGGCGTTGCCTGCGGGCAGCCCGCCGGGAGCGCGGGGAGGATGAGGAACCCCGCGGCGACTGCAATCGCTGCGGGGTTCACGGGATCGCCTGACGGTGCAGACGCGTTGTCACGAAGGCATCGTATCGCCGGGCGTCCTGTCATGTCAATGACCGGGAGTCACCGATGCGGACCTTTTTCCGCCTCCATTACGACCTGCTGGACAACGCGGGGTACCGCGCGTTCATGCAGTCGCCGGCGAATGTGACCTACACGTTGCTGCTGCGGCGGGTCTACCGCCCGCCGCGCGGCGGCCCATTCGACCACGAGTTGCTCAACTTCTACCGGCAGGGGTGGCTGGTGTGCCGCGTCTCCACCCGTGAACTCGCGAAGACCTACAAGGAGCGGTCGCACATGTCGATCAGCCGCGACCTGCACTGGTTGCAGGACCACGGGCTGATCAACATCTACGAGTGGGAGAAGGGGCAGGCACCGCTGATCCAGGTCGGGAAGTGGTCGATGATGCGGATGCCCGACAACAGCGAGCGCCGCGTGGAATCCTTCTTCATCGACTCCATCTTCGCGACCCCGGAGGAACTCGACGTCGCCACCGCCGCCGAGTATGACCGCTGATGGCCGCCGTCCGATCGACATGGTTATCCACTGTCCCGGATCTGTTACACCCATGCCAGACGGGGGTGTCTCACTACTGTTACAGGGGATAAGTCCGATTGTCCACTGTCACACAATCGGACCAAATGTTTTCCCCTGTAACGAAATCCGGTGGATAACCACGCTTTCCGCCGAGGGGTGTAACACGGCTCCACCTGTACGTATCTACGAATTGGGGATAACCCGTCCCGCTAGATAACGATAGATGGTTTTCTTACATAGATATGGGGAGCAGAACGACAGTGATCCCGATGCGGTCGGAGCCTGCGGCGAACTGGACTCGGCCGCGGTGGATAACGAGGTCGCATGTCGCCTCGACGGAGCTGTTGCCCTGCTCAGGCAACGGAGGCCGCTGGCGCGCCGGACCGGTGGTATGCCGAGGCGCGGAGCGCCCAATGGAAAACCCTGTGGGCATGCCTGCGGTTCGGGTTGGCGCCGGGAGGATGCACGGGTTCAGCGCGGGGCGATGGGACCGGGCGTCGTGCGCGGATCGTGGAGGGCCGCGGTCAACCAGCCCGGAGTCACGGCGTCTGGCGCGAGCATGCCCATTAGATCGGTTTCGTTGCCCGTGCGGACAAGAATAGTTATGCGCATGCGAGACGCCCGGGTGATTCGACCAACTCCATCACCGCTGGCTCGAAAAGCTCCCCTCCCGGCATGGCGCTCCGCGCGACTCGGGAGCGACCCCTTCCCGGTCCTCCCGTCAGGGATGGCCCGAACGTCCCGACGCGGATGGCGGTTGCGGTTGCATCGTGGCGCAGCCTGGCTACGTCGGATGCGCGTC
Organism: uncultured Chloroflexota bacterium; assembly: GCA_903864575.1. Classification (GTDB taxonomy): domain Bacteria; phylum Chloroflexota; class Chloroflexia; order Thermomicrobiales; family UBA6265; genus CADCWF01. Next base: position 5,876 of record CAIPGK010000533.1, on the reverse strand, counting down.
CGGATGGTTGCGCCGATGACCGGCATGACACAGGAGCGCGGTCCTGCTGGGTTGGATGCCAGGAGATTGCAGGTGTCCCTGACAGGGACAGCAGATACCACGTCGGCGGCCGCGTTCGCCGGAACCGGAATCGAGATCGGATTGCCTGCCACGCTGGACGCCGTGACGAACCGTCTCCGGGGTGTCCGCGGCTCTGGTGGGGCCAACGACTCCCCTGCCAGCGCGACGCGTGGCGCCTGCATCGCCGCTGGTTCCCAAGCGGGTGCGCGCCCAGCAGGCGCCGCTGCGCGCGGAACGCGCCGGTTACGTCCGGAGGATGAGCCGGAAGATCGCGAGTCGACGGTGGCAGATGGGATTGCCGCGGTCCCGGCGGCGGAGTGATGCGCGGTTGGGCGCGGGATCGAACGGGTGGTCGATGCTCGCGGCAGGCACCGGTTGTGACGCTGCACGGCCCGAGGGCCATCATGGATGGATTGCGGATAATCATCATGCGCTTGAACGGGGCGATCCAGGGTGGATGATGCGCGCGGCTGGCAACGATGCCGCCTCCGGCTCAGGTCCCTCGGGTGACGCACCGCGCCTGGTCGCAGGTACGACGCGTTCCGCCTCCCGGCCGCGCACGAGCGCGCCGCCGCGATCGGGTGACCAGCCCCGGATCGGCGACGGCGCGCTGCCCTGGCGACCCCGGCCGCCTCAGACGCTGTTGAGCACGGCGATAAGGTCGGCGCGCAACTGGGCGAACCGCGCCCGATCCTCCGGCGTGAGCAGCCCAAGGTCGCTCTTCTCCGCCCGCGGCCGCAGGTGGATGAGAACCCCCTGCAATTGCTCGATCATCTCCCGGGCATAGAATCCACCATCGCGCGGGGTGACCGGCCCGGTCTCGGCGGCGGCGGACTCGGGCTGCGCTGCGCCATCGCCTGGCGCGTTGTTGCCGGAGCGCGCCATGGTGCGTGGCCGCGGGGCGGGCTGATCCGGCGCGGCGGTCTCCGGCCTGCCGCTGTCGGCGCCCGGGGTATCCGGAGCGCCTTCGCGAGCCAGGAGCCCGGGCGGGCCGATGTCCGGAGCGACCAACCGGGCGCGCAACTGCTTGGCGCGTGCCTGGTCAACGAGGGTCGCCGTGTTGACGCGCCGGCCTTCGTCGTCGAGGTCGGCATCGCTGCCCAGCACGCGGTCGAGCGCGTTCTGCAGGCCGAGGAGGTCGTTGAGCGTCAGCGTGCCTGCCCGGACATCGGTCAACAGCGTTTCCAGTTCGTCGTCCGTCAGCGCCTTGGCGAGGGTGACGAAGACCTGCGCGTTGGACATGGCGATGTCGTTGCGCTCGGCCGCCAGTCGCATCGGGGAGCCTTCGGGGAGTTTGAGCAGGGAGAGGCGGTTGAAGACATAGTTGCGGGAGGTGCCGAGCATCTCCGCTAGCTGGCGGACGGAGAGACCGAGTTGTTCCTGCATGTCCTGGAAGTGGATCGCTTCCTCCCAGTAGGTCATCTTCTTGTGGGTGGCGTTTTCCACGTAGGCGAGGCGCATCATGCCCTCGTCGCTGACCTCGCAGAGCATGACCGGGACCGTCTGGTGGCCGAGCATCCGGGCGGCCATCACGCGGCGGTGGCCGTAGACGATCTCCAGCGGACTGGCCGGGTCCTTGCGGTCCGCCTGGCGCACGGGGATGTAGCCGATGAAGCCGAAATCCTCGATCGATTTCTTGAGGTCCTCGAGGGAATGGGGGTCGATCTTCGTTCGCGGCTGCCAGGGGTTGTCCTGCAGCGCGCTGATCAGGGTTGGCTCGATCTTGCCGCTCTTCCTGAGCAGTTTCCCGTCCTGCTGGGAGGCGGCCTTGTCCAGCCTGGCAGTCCCGGCCATGGTTTGTGCTCCTGTCTGAACCCGATCGCGGCGATGACGGCCATATGGCGCGTGGAACCGAACTGGTCGGGCGGAGCCATTCTAGCAAAAGCCCTCGCGGTATGCGGCCGGGACGTACGTTCACCGCATGGGCGGCGCCAGCGCCGGTTGCCTTATGCGCATAACGGCGCGGCGGCAGCGAGCCGGCCGGACGTCGCGAATCGCGGATTCCCTCCCCCGCCCTCGCTGCTCGCGAGGGTCGCGGCCCCGGAGCCCGGTGGCATTCGTTCGCCGGAGTTCCGGATGCCCCGTGGTCGCGGGACATCCGGAACTCCGGCCTGCAGGGATCAGCAAGTGACGCCGGCGCAGTTGTCCGGCGTGTTGCCGGTGATGACGCTGCCGCCGGTTACGGTGGTGGTTATCTGGTTGCCGTTTGCAAAGAGACCGCCGCCGCTGCCGGGGCCACCGTTCGCGGTGTTTCCGGTCACGGACGTGTCCGCCCCGAGGACGACCGGCGACGGAAAGACTCCGCCGTCGTCGAGATAGACCCCGCCCGCGCGGTTGGCGGCGGTATTGCCGCTGATGACGACCGAGCCGGTGATCTGGCTTGCGCTGCCGGTGTCCTTGAGGCAGAGACCGCCGCCGTCGCCGGAGTTGAGCACGGATTCATCGGTTGCGCTGTTCCCGGTGATTTTCACGTTGTCGGCGAGTTCGATCGGCTGGAGCTGGATCGAGATGCCGCCGCAAAGGCCCGCCGAATTGTCGCGGACGATGACGTTTTCTGACAGTCGCGTCGGCACGTTGCCAGAGAGAATACCCCCGGCGCGGGTCACGGCCGTGTTGTTCTCGATCGTGACGTTGCCGGACACATCGAGGCCGTAGACACCGCTGGCATAGGGCCCCCCGAGGTTCTCGATGTAGATGCCGCCGCCCGTCGGGCCATTGTTGCTGCTGATCTTCGCGTCGCCGGAAATGCGCACGTGCAGCCCCGTCGCGTAGATGCCGCCGCCGCCGCCGCCGTAACTGTCGGTGGAGGTGTTGTCGCTGATCTCTGCGTCGCCGGAGATGGTGATGTACTCGGGGTTGCTGGCGTTGCCGGCCTGGCTGCCGATGCCGCCGCCATACTGGGCGGAGGTGTTGTTGGAGATCTTCGCGTTGCCGGAGATCTGCAGATCGAACGATGACGGGCTGAGGCCGGTCGCGACGATGAAGATGCCGCCGCCCTGCTCCGTTACGGTGTTGCCGTCGACGAGCGCGGAGTTGGTGATCACCTGGGGGAGCGCCGTGCCCATGTAGGTGATGCCGCCGCCCTTCTTCGCCTGGTTGTCGATGATCTGCGCCCCGTTGGTGATGACGCTCGCGCAGTACGAATCCACCGCGATGCCGCCGCCGTAGCTGTCGGTGGAGTTGTTCCGGATGATCGTCTGGTCGAGGACGTGGAGTTCCGGGTTCTGGCCGATGCCGGGCTGGCAGCGCACGCCCGCCCCGCGGACTGCGCTGAGCCATATGGAGTTCTGGACGATGGTGTTGTGGCAGAGGTACAGCTTGCCCTGGGAGTTGATGCCGCCGCCGCTGTCCGACACGGTGCTGTACGCGTCAACAGTGAGGTCGACGATCTCCACCGTCGCCCCGTCCGCGATCGTGATGGTTCGCGCGTCATAGGCGGCGTTCTTCACGGTGACGGCGCCGCAGCCCTTCAGGTTCAGGGAAGAGCCGATCGTGAGGTTCTCGGAGTAGGTTCCGGCGGCGATGAGGATGGTGTCGCCCGGGGTGGCGGCATCGATCGCGCCCTGGATGGTGGTGTGCGCGCAGGTGGGGCAGACATCCGGTGTGCCGCAGGAGACGTTGCATGCCCCGCAACTGCAGGAGAGGCAGATACCGCCGTCGCAGAGGCTGGTCGCGCATTGCGGGTCGGAGGAGCATGAGCCGTTGCGGGCGAACAGGCAATAGGTTCCCGCGGGAGTCCCGCTCTCGTAGGTGGTGCAGGTGGCTTCCGCGTCGGCGCACTCGTCGGAGGGGGTGCAGGAGTCGCCGGTGGGGATGCGCTTGTTCTTCGATGCGCCGGAGCACGTCCCCTTCACGCAGGTCAGGGTATTGCAGCAGTTCCGGTCGGCGGAACAGGCCTTGCCGCGGTTGAGGCAGCGGCAGCGGCCCTTGCCGTCCTTGTTCTTCTTCCCGGCGGCGGTATTGCAGATGCCGGTGCAGCAGTCCTTGTCCTTCGTGCAGGCGTTTTCCCTGCGGGAGCCATTGCCGCAGGGACCCTCGGCGCCGGGGCGGCCTGCGCCCCGCTGGTTCCGGCGGCGGCGGTCGTTCCCGCCGTGCTTCGCCTCGGCGGGCGCCGGGGCATCGAGGACCGTCGTGGCGAGGCCCGCCGCCATGAACCCGGCGATGGCCCTCAGGCTGGAGCGCCGGTCGAGTGCGCGGCCCAGCGCCGCCGCGAGCAAGTCAAATCGACGAGGTTCCATGTGTATCGCCTTCCCTGGCCGGGTGCGGGTATCCGTACCCATGCCGAATGCCCCAGCGTTGCATGTCCGTATGCCGGATATCATACACGTCGCGTAAGGCGTGAACGGTACTGATTCAGGGGGATTCCCGGGGGGAGTGCGCCGCAGTGACCGGAGGCTCATCGCGGTTCAGCCTGCCGTGGGTCCGGTCGGTGGGCGAGCGCGGGATGGATCGTGCGCCGCGCGATGCCCGTGTACGGAGTCGGGTGTGAGTGTCCCTGTCAGGGACAGCCAGCGAGGTAGCCGCACGGCGGCGTCAGGTGGCCCGCGGTTGCTGGACGGGCCGCGACGCGGTGGGGTCGCCTTCGAGCACGTCTCCTTCGTGCGCGTCCTCGCGGCCGGTCGCCGGCTCACATCGAACGATCGGTCCGGCCGTGGTCGACGGCGCAGGCGTCTTCCGGGCGGCCATCGCTGTGGCCCGCGCGTTCAGGCGATGATGCGGCGCCCCCGGGTTGCCGTGCCTGGTCGTCTGTGTTGCCGGTAGCGCCCGCCATCGCGGTGGTGCGTCCGTCTCGGCGGGCGATCGCTCCGCCGAGAAGTCGGATGAGCCGGTCGAACAGGATATCGTCCTTGGTCTCTCCCATGCGATGCATGCCAGCCCCGGGATTCGCGGGATTCGCGTCCAAGCGATGGGCATACAGGGGTGTGGGCCGTTCGGGCCCCTGCCCGGGGACCGCTCCCCTGCCCCGCCCAGGGGGACGATGCGAGGCGGAGGAGGCGCTCTCCGGACCGGGCCCGGCGGAGGGAGCCGTGAAGACTCCCCCCACGCGGACCGGAGCGGCGAACGGTCAGCAGGTTGTGCCGACGCAGTTGTCCGGGGTGTTGCCGATGACGACGCTGCCGCCGGTGACGGGGTTGCCGACGTCGTCCGACCAGATGCCGCCGCCGGAGGTGGCGATGTTGCCGGTGACGGAGGACGTCGCGGAGAAGGCGACCGTAGCGGGGGATGTCGTCGTCGGATTCTTGACGAGCGCGAATCCGCTCCGGCCGGCGGTTCGCGATGCTGGAGCCGGTTCGCATGGTCTCGGTGGATGCGCTGGCGCAGGCGGGAGAGGAACGCACCGCACGGGACGCCCCCCCCGAGACGTTCGCGGACCTCGCGCAACGCCTGATCGGCGACTTGCTCGGACGGGAGACTGCCACGGCGATGGCAACCTATGGCGCCGAGCGGGCGAACATGACCGCCGCGCTCGAGTATGCCTTGGCAACTCGAAACAGCACGATTGGCCTTCGGCTCCTGACGGGACTCGGGTACTGGTGGGAGCATGCCGGGGCGGTGCGGGAGGCCAACGCATGGATGGCGCGGGTGATCCCGATGGATGACGGCTCCGCCTCCGTCCGGGACCGCTGGCTGGCCCGCTGGCTGGCGGGGCTGGTCGCGGACGCGGCCGGCGAGACCGGTGATCTCACGCGCTACGCCGCCGAGACGATGGCGATCGCCCGCGACGCAGGGGACGCCGAGGGCCTCGCCATGGCAGCGATCACGCAGGCGCTGGCGCTGCGTGCAACCGGGGCGCCGCTGACCGAGGTGTATGCCCG
>CAIPGK010000532.1 GCA_903864575.1 uncultured Chloroflexota bacterium | reverse complement strand
TTGAAGGCAAGAGCCATGAGGTGTACATCCGGAACGTGCAGCAGGACACCCTGAAGCGCGAGCCGCTCCATGTCGATTTTTATGAGCCAAATCTGCGGCAGATCACCCGCGTGCTCGTGCCGGTCGCCCACCACGGGCTGCCGAAGACCCATGGTGGTGTGTTGACCGAACTTTTCACCGAACTCGAACTCGAGGCGACTCCCGCCAAAATGCCATCGGTCATCGATGTCGACCTTTCCGGCATGTCGGAAGTGGGCGATGCGATCCGCGTGGGCGACCTGAAGCTGCCGAAGGGCATCAAGGCTACCGCGGATGCTGACACGGTTCTGTTCATCCTTGACGATACGTCCAACGATCGCGCTGCGATGGGCGCGGAGATTGGCCAGATCATCGAAGCGATTGTCGAGTAAGCCCAACCAGCATCGACGAGCGCAACGGGCCAGCGAAGTGTCGCTGGCCCGTTCTCATTCCGGTCGACGAATCCGTCGGAAACAAAACGGCTCAGCGCACGTGCGCTGAGCCGTTCCGTCCGGGCATCACGGCGGTTGACAGCCTAGCTGGCAACCTCGACCGTGACGCCCATCAGACCGTGACTACTCATGGGCATCACCTCCTTTACCCTGTTCGGAATCGGTTGAAATCCGTCCCGAGCAGCGCTCGGATGAGGGGAGACTATCACGGCATCCGGGGCAGGTCAATGCCGCGTGGTAGCCTCCGTGATCGAGCGCGGCGTCAGGACGACGAACCTGCTGGGATCCGCAATTCCTGTCCCGCAAATAGGCGGTTCGGGTCGGTGATCCCGTTCGCCTCCATGAGATCATCCTCGGTTACTCCGAAACTGGACGCGATGCCGGAGAGCGTATCGCCATCCTGAACGACGTAGCTTGTTTCCGGCCGAGGAGTCTCCTGGCCTGTGGGCGAGGAAGCAGTAACGGTCACGATGACCAATTCCGGCGCCGGCAGGGGTGTGGGCGTGGGGGGATTCAGCGGATTACATGCGGCAAGCGCATGCACCGACAGCGCGAACGCAGCCAGGCGCGCGAGGACAACGCTTGCGGGACGCACCAGGATCAGCGCGTCCCGGAGGAGACGGGGTCGGGCCATCGGTACGCCTGCGGCCTGCGATTGGCAAGGGACGGCACTTGCCGCCGGACGGTACGGACGCGTTGGAGATCAAGCTCTGCGACGATGACGCTCTCGACATCCGGCGACGTCGCGATGACCGTTCCCCATGGATCGACGACCATCGAGCGACCATAGCACCACTTGCCCGGAGGGTGGGACCCGATCTGGGCCGGGGCGACCATGTACACGCCATTCTCGATGGCTCGCGCACGGACCAACACCTCCCAGTGATCCTTGCCGGTCGTCATGGTGAACGCTGCGGGCAGGATGATCGCCTCCGCGCCGCGAAGCGCGAGAATCCGGTGGAGCTCCGGGAAGCGGAGGTCGTAGCAGATGGCGAGTCCCACCGTGAACCCATCGATCTCGAAGGTGGTGATGGCATCGCCGGGCGTGACCGTGCTGGACTCCATGTACGTCGCGACCCCGTCGAGGACCACATCGAACATGTGGATCTTGCTGTACCGAGCAACAACATCGCCGCTCGGATCGAAGACCAGCGTGGTGTTGAGAAGTTGTCCGTCCTGACCGTTCCGCTCGAGGAATGACCCGGCATGCAGGTAGATGTCATGCTGGCGGGCGGCGTCCGCAAGATCGGCGGTGAGCGGCCCCGGGATCGGCTCGGCGGCAGGATAGTGGCCGCCCTCGGGACCGAGGTAGGTCCAGACTTCCGGCAAGCAGACGAGCCGGGCTCCGGTGGCGGCGGCATCGCCAATCAGCCGCATGGCAGTCTCGATGTTTCGCGCCTTGTCGTCCTGCGTGTTCATCTGGACGACTGCTACGCGGAGCCTGTCATCGCTTGCGCCGATGGGGGACATGGCGGACGCCTCCAGGAAGTCTTGCTGACCGGGTACCAATGGGAAATGCCTGTCGGCGATCATAGCACGCTGGGATCAGGGATCAGCTCAGGCGCCGCCATACCAGCGAACACCGAGGATGACGCAGATCAGCAGCCCGAGAACGGCGAGCATGATCAGGATCGCGCTGCAGGACCGGCCTGCCGACGCGACATCCCCGGGGAGCACTGGTGCTTCAGGAAAATCCTGCGCGAGGGAACTCGCGCTGTCAGGTTCACGGGTGCCGTCGATCATCAGTTTGCCGTTTCTTCCGCGGGAATTCCGCTCAATCGCCAGACGTGAGCGATCCGCATCAACGCCGTGGCATGGGTGAGCAACGCAAGCGCCCACAGCGCCCACAGCGGCTTGCCGAGGATGAGGAAGATCGCGAGCAGGATCACCCGCTCTGGACGTGGGACAAGACCGACAGATGCTGATGCCCCGGCCGCCTCGGCCCGCGCGCGGGCGTAGCTGATCATCAGTGCGCCAGTCGCGGCGACAAAGGAGAGAATGCTCCCGAGGCGCCAATCGGGCGTACCCAGCAGGTAGATCAGCAGGCCGAAAAAGACGACGATCTCGGAGTAGCGGTCGAGGGTGGAGTCAAGAAATCCGCCGAACCTCGTCACGTTTCCGGTTGCCCGGGCAACCGCGCCGTCGAGCATGTCG
>CAIPGK010000531.1 GCA_903864575.1 uncultured Chloroflexota bacterium | reverse complement strand
TGGAACAACCCGTGGCCATCACCTCGGCGGACGACGGTTCGGTCTACGTGCTGGACGCCCGCGCCCGCAATGGGCGCCCCGCCGTGGTCCAGTTCCTGCCGAACCCTGCGACGCCGACCGCCGCGGGCCGTTGGGTCCCGCAGCCAGCGGTGTCTGGCATCCGCGCCCGCACGGCCCCCCGATCGCGCGGGGCCTGAGGCGCGGGCCTACCGGCCCTGCCCTCGCCGCTCGCAGCGCGCCACCGCTTCGCCTAGCGCGCCGGCCGCTGTCAACTGTCGGCCGGCCACCGTCGCCCGGTCGAATGCCGCAGGATCGAGACGGGCCGCCGTCGCGGCGTGGATGCGCGCCCGCCGCGCGGCGTCCGCGCCGGAAACGGCAACCCCGGCCGCCGACGCGATCGCCTCCCCTGCCCCCAGCAGGCGCGCTGCCTCCAGCGGCTCACCGGTGGACAACCCGGCGAGCGTCACCAGTTCCGCGCTTGCTCGCGCCGGGCTGGCCGCTGCTTCGCTCTGCCGCAGCGCGCCGCAGGCGAGCTCCCAGGCACGGTCGACATCTCCGGAGCTCTCCTCCAGCACCCCCTCGGCGGCGGCGGCCGCGATGGTGGCCGCGAGATTGCCGCCGATGGTCGCGGCGGAAAACGGGTCTTCATTCGGATCGCAGGCGGCGAGCGCCTCCTCGAAGAGTTCGCGAGCGCGAGCGGGATCACCGGCAAGGTCGGCCACCTCCGCAAGGTTGTTCAGCGCGCCCGGCACGAACTCCTCCCGGCCCAGCTCCCGCCACCCATCGAGCACCTGCTGGCGCAGGTCCATGGCCTCCGCCAGATCGCCACGGAAGAGGGCGCTCTCTCCCAGATTCTCCAGCGCCTCGAGCGCGCCGTCGTCGATCCCGGCCTCGCGGAACCGGTCGAGCGCGGCGCGCAGCACGGCATCCGCCTCCGTCAGGTCACCCCGCGCGCCCAACAGCAGGCCCAGTGTCGAAAGTCCGTCCGCGGTCACCCCCGGCGTCAGCGCGGCACTCCCCGCCCAGAGCGGCGAAAGATGCCGCACGCCGCGCTCGATATACCCGCGGAGATACCAGAACCAGCGCAGATCCACCGCCAGCGCCGCCGCATCGTCACCGCCGCCGCTCGTCTCCAGCCAGTCCAGCGATTCCAGCAGGTCGGGATAGACGGCATCCAGCTCCCCCCGCTCCTCCGGGGTGAAACCGTCCTCCTTCAGGGTGCGGGCCAGCGAGCGGAACCAGCCGGCGTGGGCCTCCGCGACGGCGCGCGCGCGGGCAGGATCGGCCGCCAGCGACTCCCCGGCATACTCCCGGATCGTCTGCAGCATGTCGAAGCGAGGCATCCCGTCGGCGGCGTCGGCCATTCTGAGCAGGTTATGCTCCACCAGCCGCTCGAGCGCGCCAAAGAGATCAGATGCTCCGTCGCCAGTCACATGCTCGGCCGCTTCATACGATGCCGGAGCGCGGAACGCGGAGAGCGCCTCGAAAACCGCACGCTCCTCCGGGGCCAGCAAATCGGCGCTCCAGGCGATCGTCGCGCGCAACGTCTGGTGGCGTTCCGGGAGATCCCGCGCGCCGCCGCCAAGGAGCGGGAGCCGCTTCTCCAGCCTGGCCAGCATCGCGGCGGGCGCGAGCATCCGCGACCGACCTGCCGCCAGTTCGATCGCGAGCGGCAGGCCGTCCAGCCGCCTGCAGATCGCCGCGATCGCCCGGCACGCCTCCGCATCGGTCGCGAAGGACGGCTGGATCGCCCGCGCCCGCTCGATGAACAGATCGACCGCCGGAGCGGCGCCAGGCGCCCATTCCCCAACCTGCCCCGGCTCCGGCGAGGGCAGCGGATCCAGCGGAATCTGACGCTCGGCGCGAATCCGCAGCGGGGCGCGGCTGGTGACGATCGCGCGGACGCCCGGCGCTTCGGCAAGCACCGCGGCAATGAGCGGCGCGGCCTCCGCCACGTGCTCCATGTTGTCGAGCACCAGCAGCAACTCGCGCTCGCGGAGATGCTGGCGCAGGGCATCTGCCGCTGCGCCGTGCGCCGGGCCACCGTCCCCCGGCAGGACCGTCTCAAGAATGGCAGGCGCGACATCGGCCGCGGAGACCAGCGGCGCGAGATTGACGAGCCGCACGCCATCCGCGAAGCGGTCCAACAGCTCGGCCGCGGCCTGGTGGGCGAGCCGGGTCTTGCCAACCCCGCCCGGGCCGGTGATCGTCAGCAGGCGCGTGCCGGAATCATCGAACGCCCGCACGACCCCGGCGATCTCGCGGTCGCGGCCAATCAGCGGGCCGGGCTGCACCGGCAGGTTGTGAACGCGGGCGTCGAGCGTCTTCAGCGGCGGGAAGGTGCGCGGCCCCTCGGCGAGCGTCACCTGGAACAGCCGCTCCGGCTCTCGCAGGTCCTTCAGCCGGCGCTCCCCAAGATCGGTGGTCTCCGATTCCGGCGGCAAGCCAGCCCCGATGAGGTCGATCGTCCTCCCGGTCGCCAGCACCTGCCCGCCATGCCCCACGGCCAGCACCCGCGCAACCCGGTTCAGCGTCTGGCCGAAGTAGTCGCCATCGCGCTGCGCCGCCTCGCCGCTGTGGATCGCCATCCGCACCCGCAGGGGCGCGCTCGTCGGCCACTCCCGCGATGCCAATGCGCGCTGCCCATCGACGGCCGCGCCAACCGCGCCCGCAGCATTGGGGAAAACCGCGCAGACGGCATCGCCGACGGTCTTGAACACGCTCCCGCCGCGCGCCTCAACGGTGGACCGCAGGAGCGCGTCATGGTCGCGCAGGGCCTCCGCCATGCGCTCCGGTTCCCGCTCCCACAGGCGGGTGCTCCCTTCGATGTCGGTGAACAGGAAGTGCAGTTCGGCCACGTTGCCCGGTCCGGTCTTCCTCCGTCGCGCCTCGCCGGCGAGAGGCGGGGCAGTCACCGCTCGCGGCAGTCTATCCGACCGGCCGCGCAATGCCCGTTTCAGCGCCGCGCGGGAACGATTCACATCGCGCTCGGCGACACTACCGCGGACTGACGGCGCCATCGTCGCGCCACCCCCGAAGGAGACCCCAATGACCGTCCCAGCCGCCGCCGTTCCCTCACTCGCCGATCTGGATGCCCTGCGCCGGACCGAGTTCCCTCTCGCCTCCCGCCACGCCTTCCTGAACCACGCCTCGGACTCCCCGATGCCCGTTCGCACGGCCGCCCTCATGGCCGAGCGCGTCGCCGTCCTGCAGGACCCGCCGCGCGAGATCGGCCAGCGTGAGGGCTACGCGACGGCAGCCCGCCGCCGCCTCGGCGCGATGCTGAACATGCCGCCCCAGCAGGTCGCCTTCCTGCCGAACGCGGCGGACGCCGCGGGCGTCGTCGCCAACGGCCTGGACTGGCTGCCAGGCGACGAGATTCTCGTCGTCGAGCAGGAGTTCTCCAGTTTCGTCTACCCGTGGAAGAATCTCGAACGCTACGGCGTGGTCACCCGCGTCGTGCCGAAGCGCGATGGCCGCACCGACCCCGCGCTGATCGCCGAAGCCATGACGCCGCGCACCCGGTTGCTCGCGATCTCCGATGTCGAGTACCAGGATGGCTTCCGGAACGACCTCGCCGCGCTCGGGGCGATCTGCCGGGAACGGGACATCCTCTTCGTCATCGACGCCAGCCAGTCCCTCGGGTCCGTCCACTGCGACGCGGCGGCGTGGCAGGCCGATGTCGTGCTGGCCGTCGGCTACAAGTGGCTGATGGGGATGCATGGCATCGGGGTGCTGGCCGTTTCGGAACCGGCGATGGCGCGCATCCGCCCGAGCGCGCCCGGCCGCCTGAGCGTCTCCGGCGCGGTGGAGACCTCCGACTACGCCCTCGACTGGCAGCCCGACGCCCGCCGCTACCAGACCGGCGCGCCCAACTGGCTCGGCATCCTCGCCCTCGCCGAATCGGCTGGCCTGGTGGAGGACCTCGGCGCGGCCGCCTGTCAGTCCCACAGCCGCGCCCTCTCCGATCTGCTCATCACCGGCCTGCAGGCACGCGGCCTCTCCATCGTCAGCGACCTCGACCCGGCCCGCCGCTCCCACATCGTCGCCTTCACCACGGGCTCCCGCGCGGGCGACGAAGCCCTCGCCGCCCGCCTCGCCGAGCGCGACGTCATTCTCAGCCTGCGCGGGCTTGGCCTCCGTGCCTCGGTCCATTTCTGGAACAACGGCGACGACATCTCCCGGTTGCTGCAGGCGATCGGCTGACCCCGGCAACCCGAAGCGGGGAGGGAACCCGGTGGTCCCTCCCCGCCTCGCCCGGGTCAGATCAGTTCAGACCGGATCAGATGGACATCGTTCGTTCAGAGCCGCGGCCGCGCCGCTTCTTGCTCGGCACGCAGACCGGCGTGCCGTGCGGGGAGACGCGCCCGCCGATGCAGCGGGTTCCGCGCTCGCAGAAGCTCGCCTTGCCGCGCTTGCGGGGATCACAATGATCCCAGCGGTTGATGACGCAGCGCCCCTGCTCGAGGTGCAGGCGCTCGCAGCACCGTCCACCACTCGGCCGCTCGCCGGCGTGGCCGCACGGAGCGATCTCGACAGCCTTCTGGCAGATGAGGTCGCCCTGCCCGTTCGCCTGGCACGTGTCGCCGGTCTTGCAGCAGGAGATCGTGCTGCAATCCTCGCCGGACTGCGCGCAGATCTGCGGCGGGGTTTCGCAGATGCCGTAGGTCTCATTGCCCGTTGTCGAGCAGACGAACCCGGTGCAGCATGGGAGCAGATCGCCCAGGCACTGCTTGTTCTTGCCTGCGCAGGTCGTGCTCTTGCACACCCCGCCCGAACAGGCGAGGCCGTCGCAGCAGGTGCTCTGGCCGGTCCCCGAGCACGTTCCGCCGAGCTCGATGCACGTCTCCGCCTGACAACTGCAGGTGGTGGCGTTGAACGTCTGCCCGGTCGGGCAGGTCGGGTCGACGCACTGCTCACCGCAGCACGTCAGGCCGTCGCAGCAGACGCCCTGGCCGGTTCCGGCGCACGCCCCGCCCGACTCGATGCAAACCTGCGCGAGGCAGGAGCAGGTCGTGAAGTCGTAGACCAGTCCCTCCGGGCAGGAGGTCGTGATGCAGGCCCCGTTGCAGCAGCCGATGCCGCTTTCGCAGGCGGTTCCATTCGTGACCGGGGTGTAGGCGCATGCGCCGTTCGCGCAGGTTCCACCCTGCTGGCATTTCACGGAAGTAACATAAT
>CAIPGK010000530.1 GCA_903864575.1 uncultured Chloroflexota bacterium | reverse complement strand
GCCGGTGCAGCACTGCTTGTCCTTCGTGCATACGTTGTCCTTCCGCGAGCCGTTGCCGCATGGGCCCTCGGGTCTCATGTGGTTGCTGGTCCGGTTTGGATGCGGCCGCGATTCAGCGCTTGCAGCCACTGTGGCTCGGACCGCGATGCCGATCGCTCCGATTGCCGCCCGGAGACCTGCCCTGCGGGTGGACTCGCCGTCGAACAAGCGAGCGAGACGGTCAAACGCAGACTGATCCATCGGACGATCCTCCAGCGACCACGACAGGCTCACTCAATCCTGAATCGGTGTTCCAAGTCGAGCGGCCAACGCTACTCGCCCGCTTCTTCCTCGGAGTATGGATCATCCAGCGTGTCATCGACCACGATCGTGCGGCTCTGCTCGCGCATGAACTGTTGGACATACCACGGTCCAAGGCCGCCCTTGCCGCTGCTGCCGCTGCCCTTCCAGCCAGCGAAACTCTGGCAGCCAGGCCAGGCGCCGGTTGTCGCGCCGCCTTTGCGATTGGCGTAGACGACACCGGCCTCGATGCCGTCCATGAATTCGCGGATCTCGCCGCGATCCTCGGTGAAGATGCCCGCGGTCAGCCCGTATTCAGTGTCATTCGCGTAGGCAAGCGCCTCGTCAAGGGTATCGAACGGAGCGACCACCACCACTGGCAGGAAGAGTTCGCGGTGGAAAAGCTCATGGGACGGAGGTAGACCGTCGATCACCGTCGGCGCCACGTAGTTGCCCTTGTCGTACTCGCCGCCGCGGAGCACCTCTCCGCCAACCCGGATGGCGCCGCCTTCCGCCAACTGGATCGCTTCCTCGTATCGCTTCAACGCGCGATGATTGATGACCGGCCCGACGAAGACATCCTTCTGCTCGGGGTCGCCCACCTTCAATTCGGCGGTGCGGGCCGCCAGTTTCTCGATGAACTCATCATAGACGAGACGCTCGACGTACACACGGCTGCACGCCGAGCACTTCTGGCCCGTGAACCCGAACGCGGATCGCGCCACGCCCTCGACCGCCTTGGCGAGGTTCGCCTGCGCGGTGACGATGACCGGGTTCTTGCCACCCAATTCGGTGATGCACGGCTTCGCGTACTGCTCGCCGATCCGCTTGTAGATGTCGAATCCGACCTCGCGGGAGCCGGTGAAGATCAGGCCGTCGACATCGGGATGGAGCGCCAGCGGTTCGCCGATCTCCTCGCCTGAACCGGTGATGAAATTGAACGCGCCGCCGGGCACTCCGGCCTCGTGCCAGATCTTCATCAGCTCGTAGCCGGAGATCGGAGTCGCGCTCGCCGGTTTGAAGACCACGGTATTTCCGGCCAGCAACGCCCCGGAGGACATGCCGAGCGAGAGCGCGAACGGAAAGTTGAACGGTGCGAGCACCGCCCACACGCCAAAGGGCCGCAGGACGGATCGGTTCTTCTCGGCAGGATCGAGCGAGCCGAGCGGCGTGACGAAGCCGTTCATGGCCTCCATTTGCGCCGTGTACTCGTCGATCATGTCCGCGGCTTCCTCGACCTCGCCGATGGCCTCGGTGCGGTTCTTGCCGCACTCCCAGACCAGGAGCGCGGAGAGGCGGAACTTGCGCTCCCGCACCAGCGCCGCCGCCCGCCGCAGGATGCGAACCCGCTCCCGGTAGTCCAGCCCCGACCATGCAGGGTAGGCCGCCTTCGCCGCCGCGACCGCGTCGTCGAGATCCTTGCGCGTGCCCATCTGGTAGACGCCGAGCGTTATCGAGCTGTCGGCCGGGGCAACGACGCTGAACGTCCCGCGCCCGTTCCGCTCCGTTCCGTCGATCACGATGGGGTAGGTGCGGCCAAACTCGCTGCGAACCTCGGCAAGCGCGGCATCGAAGGCGGTATGCATGGCCCTGATTTCGTCCGGCGACGAGGTGTAGGTGATCTTTCCGGGAACGGCGGTCATCTACGAGGCTCCTGCCGATTACTCGAACTGCCCGAGAATCTGGGTCAACTCGACCCGGTTGCCGAATGGGTCGTGGGTGAAGAATCGCGGACGGTTGTAGATCGGGTCCGCCGCTTCGACCGAAAATCCATGCTGCTGGATGCGATCCCGGTATCCTTCGAGATCGTCCACCTCGAGGCAGAGATGCTGGCCCGGAGAGTTCGGTCCCGTGTTCTCCTCCTCGAAGCAGTGGACCTCATGTCCATCCTCGCCCGCGCTGAACCAGACGAGCATCAGGTGCGACAGCCCGCGCGGCCGGTGGATTTCCGGCATCGCGAGCGCTTCGCCGTAGAATCGGCGGGCGGCGTCCGCCCCGCCAACGGGCATGGGGACGCTGGCGTGCTGCAAGCGGCGAACGGCGGGCATGACGTTCCTCCTTGTGGTCGGTCTTTCAGGTACAGGACGTATTGGCGCACACCGTGCCGTGCCGTGCAAGGATCAGCCGCGTACCATGCGCGCTCAGGCGTGAGGCGCGGGGCGCGACAACGCGGGGAGCGACAATGAGCAGAGCCGAGTTTCCCAACATTCACGTCAGCGGCCATCCGCTGGTCCGCCACAAGATCCGGTTGCTCTCCGATGTGAAGACGGACTCGAAGCTCTTCCGCGAACTGGTCGCGGAGCTGACCTCGCTCCTGATCTACGAGGCGACCGTCGATCTTCCCCTGCGGCAGGTGGTGTTTCGCACGCCGCTGGAAGAGACCACCGGCTACGAAATCGACGCCCGGATTGGTCTCGTCCCCATTCTCCGCGCTGGTCTTGGCATGACCGAAGCGGCGCTCGATGCCCTGCCGGGGTCTGAGGTATGGCACCTCGGCCTGTACCGCGATGAGACCACCCACCGCCCGGTCAGTTACTACAACAAGCTTCCGAAGCTTTGCCCTGACGACCTCGTGATCCTGCTCGACCCGATGCTCGCCACGGGTGGTTCTGCCACCGCCGCCGTGCAAACGCTCAAGGACTGGGGTGCGCCCCGCGTGAAGTTCGTCGGCCTGATCGCCGCCCCGGAAGGCGCGCAGCGGATGCTGGACGCCCACCCGGACGTCGAGTGCTTCGTCTCGCTCCTGGACCGGCAGCTTGACGAAAATGCCTACATTCGCCCCGGCCTCGGTGACGCCGGCGACCGCATGTTCGGCACCTTCGCGGACCATTGATGCCGCCGCCTTCCCTGGAGCGGATCGAGGACCGCGCCGAACTCGCGGAGACCATCGCCGCCGCGCTGGAGCGCGGCTGGCGAGTCGCACGGGTACGACTCGATCTGGTCCAGACGAAGGCCGGGCTCTGGGAGGCGTGGAATGCCGTCCTGCCTTTCCCGTCATGGTTCGGGTGGAACTGGGACGCCTTCGCGGACTGCGCATTCGACCATGACGGTCCGTTGCTGGTCGTGCTCGACGGATGGCAGCACTTCGCCGTGAGCGATCCAGAGGCGTGGATCGTTCTTTCGGAGATTGCGGCCGAGCGCGCACCCACGACCGGAGCCCGCGTTCTCCTTGCGGAGTGACACGCGGAGCGGTCGCTCACTCTGCCGCGGCGCCCTGTCGCCGGGCGCCGCGGCAGGAATGCCTCGCGATCCTCATCGCGGCCGTTGCCGGATCATCCAGCGATGGG
>CAIPGK010000529.1 GCA_903864575.1 uncultured Chloroflexota bacterium | reverse complement strand
CTGTTTTCCTCGTGTTCATGATTTTTGCTGTGTCCCGACCGCGATGTGGTTCACCATCCGCAACTCTGGCGGGTCATTGTTGCGGGTGATATTGCGGGTTTCTCGTGGCGCTCCTCGTTCCCATCCGGCAGGCTGGGGACGCGTCATTGTTGGCGCGCGAAACCCCGTAAAGGGGAGAGGAGTCACACCATGGATGGGGGTACCTTCGATCGACTGACCCGGCTGCTGGCCGGCACGGCGACGCGGCGCCGGGGCCTCGCGGCGGCGCTCGGCGCGCTGCCCGCGGTGGCCGGACTCGGCGCCGAACGCGCCGATGCCCGAAAAGGCCGGGATCGGCATGGCCACGATGCCGGTCCCGGCAAATCAGGCGGCGGGAAGCATCGCCCGTCAGTGGCCGGGCCATGCGGGTCTTCCGGACGAGACAACCGCTGCAAGAAAGACAAGGAGTGCTGCACCGGCCACTGCCAGAAGAGCTCGGGCGCCAAGATCGGCCGCTGCCGCTGCATCAAGCAGGGCAAGGGCTGCAAGAACGGTCAGACCTGTTGCGGCAACACCTCCTGCATCGCCAACGTCTGCAGCGTGCCCGGCCCCACCTGCGGGGCGACTGCCACGGCCTGCACCAGCGACGCCAACTGCTGCTCCGGATTGATCTGCGAGAACGGGCTGTGCGCCCCCTGCGTGGAGACGGTCTGCGCAAGCGGCTGCGACTTCACCGATGTGAACGCGGCCTACGCGGCGGCGACCGCGGGTGACACGATCTACATCGGCCCCGGCACCTATGCGACCGCGTTCCTCGTCACCAAGGACATCACGCTCGCAGCCTGCCCGGGCGTCAGCGGCGTCATTCTCCAATCCGCGCGCGACGCGAACGTCCAGGACACCTACGGCCCTGACTTTGCGATCATCGCCGAGGACACCGTCGACACCGCCACCATGCGCTCGGTCACCGTGCGGAACCTCGCATTCGACGGCACCGCGACCGGGATCACCAACGATGACGAGACGTTCCTGTCGTCGGCGCCCGAAGGACTGGTCGCCTACACCGTCGAAAACTGCACCTTCACAAAAGGCAACTACGGCATCCGGACCATCTCGAACCAGCACACGGTGAAGGACAGTACCTTCGACGGGTTCACCAACGCCGGGTTCTACCAGGGGTATCCAACGAGCGCGCGGGTCTCCACCTCGGACATCAGCGGCAGCACGTTCACCAACCAGGACAGCTACGGGATCTACATCTACATGGACAGCTATGCCGTGACCACCACGGTCACGGACTGCTCCTTCCCCAACAACAAGGGATACAGCGTCCGGATCGAAGGATCGACGACCGGCATCAGCAACCGGAAGCTGATCCTGAACACCACCACCTTCACCGATGCTCAGGTGTCCAGTCCCACATCGACGTACTCCTACCTCCGCGTGATCGGCGCCACTGCGGAGATCACCGGGTGTACGTTTACTGACGGCGTGGACACAGCGATCGTGTTCGAGGACGGGAACGGCAAGATCACCGACACGCTCATCAAGGACAACAAATCGGAGAGCGGGTCTTGGGGCGGCGGCATTTACATCCGCGTGAACGACGACAACTGCTCGCTTGAAATCGCCGGAACCACGCTGATCACGGGCAACACCGCGACGGGTACGACCGGCGGAGGAATCTACTCCTACCCATACAATGGCAAGACGGTCACCATCACCGGAACCACCACCACCAACGTCACCGGCAATTTCCCCGACAACTGCAACCTTGAGGGCGTCGGCGTCGTGAGTTGCGCCACCTGGGCGCCGTAACGGCGTCGCGCGGCTCCGGCGCGCGAGCCGGAATCCCGGGGGCGCACGAGGCGTCCCCGGGCGCCGCCTCGCAGCGGCGGCTTTCACCGCATCGCGCGGTTCCGCCCGCCTGGTCTCTCCCGGCCGGCGCGCCGCTCCCGCTG
>CAIPGK010000528.1 GCA_903864575.1 uncultured Chloroflexota bacterium | reverse complement strand
CGCTCGCGTTGGCGGACGGCGCCGTGTTCCGGGGCCTCGGCTTCGGCGGCGATGCTGACGGCGAGGGCGAGGTGGTCTTCACGACCACGATGATCGGCTACCAGGAGGTCTGCACCGACCCTTCGTTCCGCGGGCAACTCGTGTGCATGACCTACCCGCTGATCGGGAACTATGGGATCAATGCGGAGGACGATGAATCCCGGCGGCCGTGGATCTCCGGATTGATCGTGCGAGAGCACTGCGTGATCCCGAGTCACTATCGGTCGCTTGCGACCATCGACCACTACCTCGAGCGCCACGGTATTCCGGGCATTTCCGGGATTGATACCCGCTCGCTGACCCGCCACCTGCGTGACGTGGGTGACATCCGTGGCGTGCTGGTGCGCAACGCCGCCGCGCTTTCCGACGCCGATCTCACCGCGCGTGCCCAACGCGCCATGCTGCCCGGCGAGCATGACGTGGTGGGGGAGGTCGCTGGCGAGACCGGTGTCGATCTGGGCAGCGGCGACGGGCCGCACATCGTGGTCGTCGATTGCGGCGTCAAGCGGAACATCATCCGCTCGCTGGTCAAGCGTGGAGCGAGGGTCACGATTGTCCCGTTCGGCACGCCCTACCATGAGATCGCCGCTCTCCGGCCGGATGGCGTGATCGTCTCTCCCGGTCCCGGTGATCCCGCCACGCTCGACGGGGGCCTCGAGGTCGTCCGCCAGATCGTGGCGAGCGGTACTCCGTACTTCGGCATCTGCCTTGGCCATCAGTTGCTCGCCCGTTCGATTGGCGCAACCACCACAAAGCTGAAGTTCGGGCATCGGGGCGGCAACCATCCGGTGAAGGACCTGCGAAGTGGGCGGGTCACCATCACCAGCCAGAACCACGGCTTCCAGGTCGACTCCGGGAGCCTTCCGACCGGGGGCGACTGGGAAGTGGCGCTGGTCAACCTCAACGACGGCTCCGTCGAGGGCCTTGCCCACAGGAGCCTCCCGGTGATGAGCGTCCAATTCCACCCCGAGTCATCGCCGGGTCCGCTCGACAACGACCACCTGTTCGACCGATTCATGGCGACCATCGCCGCCCAGGGAGCCGCGTCATGAGCCCATCCGGCGATGCCCCGGTCAAGAGCGTTCTCGTGCTCGGATCGGGCCCAATTGTGATCGGGCAGGCCGCGGAGTTCGACTACGCCGGAACCCAGGCTTGCCGCGCCCTGCGCGAGGAGGGCCTGCGGACGATCCTCATCAATTCCAACCCGGCCACCATCATGACCGACGAGGACGTGGCCGATGCGGTCTACATCGAGCCGCTGATCCCGGACGTTGTTCGCCGGGTCATCCAGCGGGAGAAGCCGGACGGCCTGCTCCCCACGCTTGGCGGGCAGACAGGGCTCAATCTTGCGGTGCAGGTGGCGGAGCTCGGCATCCTCGATGAGTACGGGGTCAAGCTGCTTGGCACCCCGCTCAGGGCGATCAAACGCGCTGAGGACCGGGCGCTGTTCAAGGAATTGCTCGAAAAACTCGGGGAACCCGTCGTTGAGAGCGCCATCGTCACGTCGGTGGAGGAGGCGCGAGCGTTTGCGAAGCATGTGCCGCCGCCGTTGGTCATCCGGCCCGCGTACACCCTCGGCGGCACGGGCGGCGGCATCGCGACCACGCTTGAGGAAATGGACCGCATCGTCACCAGCGGCATCACCGCGAGCCCGATCGGGCAGGTGTTGCTGGAGCGGTCGCTTATCGGCTGGAAGGAAATCGAGTACGAGGTGATGCGGGACAGCAAGGGCACCTGCATCACCATCTGCAACATGGAAAACCTCGATCCGATGGGCGTTCATACGGGCGACAGCATCGTTGTCGCTCCGTCCCAGACCCTCTCGGACGACGAATACCAGATGCTCCGGACCTCCGCGTTGAGGATCATCGACGAACTCGGCATCGAGGGTGGATGCAACGTGCAGTACGCGTTGGACCCGCACAGCACGAACTACTCGGTGATCGAGGTCAACCCGCGCGTGAGCCGCTCCTCCGCGTTGGCGTCAAAGGCAACCGGTTACCCGATCGCGCGCATGGCCGCAAAGATCGCGGTTGGCCGCACGCTCGATGAATTGGCGAACCCGGTGACCCGCAAGACCACCGCGGCCTTCGAGCCGGCACTCGACTACATCGTTGCCAAGATCCCGCGTTGGCCCTTCGACAAGTTCCCGAAGGGGGACCGCTCGATCGGCACCCAGATGAAAGCGACTGGTGAGGTCATGGCCATCGACCGCTCCTTCGAGGGCGCGATCCAGAAGGCTGTCCGTTCGCTCGAGACCGACGCCAAGGACCTCCGCTGGGAGGGTCGGAACTGGACAGACGCGAAGATCGAGGAACTCATCGCCCGGCCGAACGACATCAGGCTCTGGGCGGTGATGGCCGGGCTGCGGCGTGGCTGGGGCGTCGAGAAAATCCACCAATTGAGCTTCATCGATCGCTGGTTCCTCGCCAAGCTCGAGGGCATGGTGGAGATG
>CAIPGK010000527.1 GCA_903864575.1 uncultured Chloroflexota bacterium | reverse complement strand
GATGATGCCGCTCGTCGCCCATTGCCCGGCGCAATCGGCGGCAGCGTCGACGATCTGCGGGAGATCGCGCTCTTCGTCAGCGCTGAAGCGGGACAGGACCTGCGCGACTGCGGCGCCAGGGCCGCGCCCGATGCCGATCCTGAGTCGTGGGACATCCTGACCGCCGAGCTGCTCGCCAATTGATTTCAGTCCATTGTGACCGCCAGCGCTCCCTCCCTGCCGCATGCGGATCGCGCCGAAGGGGATGTCAAGTTCATCGAGAACGATCAGGACGTCCTGCCGGGGGATCTTGTACCAGGCGGCGGCCTCGCGAACCGCGTGGCCGCTGAGATTCATGTAGGTCATTGGCTTGACGAGGATGATCTTCTCGCCGCCGATGGTGACGTCGAGCAGCTCGGCCTTGAAGCGCGTCTTCCATGCGGCGGCGGCGGCTCGGCGAGCGAGTTCGTCGACGACCATGAAGCCGAGATTGTGGCGGGTTTTCGCGTATTCGCGTCCGGGGTTGCCGAGACCGGCGATCATCTTCATGTGAGGGGATACTCCGGCAGGGTGGTTTTTCCGCGCTGGTATACTTCCGCCCGATTTTCCCACGTCCCGGCGATGCTGGCCGGTCGCGCCTCTGATGGGGTGACAAAGGGCAGGTGAATGTTCGGAGTCGGCTACCAGGAGATGTTCGTGATTCTGGTGATCGCCCTCGTGGTCTTCGGACCGCAGCGATTGCCGGAACTTGCCGGTCAGGCAGGCCGGTGGATTCGCGAATTCAAGAAAATGACGTCCGGGCTGACCGGCGAGTTCGAAAAGACCATGGCCGAGGTCGACGACATCCGCGAGTCAGTGCGCCGCGAGATGAAGTCGATGATGGACGAGGTCGATGATGTCGCCGAGGGCGTCAAGCGCGAACTTGGCGCTCCTGCCAAGGCGAGGCCCGCCGCGAAGGCGGCGGGCAGCAATCGGCCCGCCGGAGCAGGCGCGAACAAGGGCAAGGCCGCGGCAGTCGCGGCGAAGAAGCCGGTTGCGCTGCCTGTTGCGACCAAGGCCGACCCGCTGAGCGATGTGTCCGCCCTCGATGACAATCTGCTGACTGCGCCGGTCACCAGGAGGGTTGCGGCCAACGCCTCCGCGCCGTCAAGCGCAGGTGGCCGCCCCGCAGCCGCAGCAGCAGCTACGGTCGCTGCGAAGAGTGCGCCTTCCCCTGAGAGCGATGATGCGCTGAATCGCGTGCGCCAGCGGCGAGCCTCCGCGGCGTACAGCAAGCGGGTCTCGTAGCGGTTGCCGCCACGCATACGCCACCTCGTTCCGAACGTGATGCACGAATGACGAGCGCCCCGGCCCCGGTGGCCGCGGCGCTCGCGCCCGGTTTGCCACTTGCCTTTTCGTTGTTGGGAACCGATTCCCTCAGCGCGGCCCGGCGGGGCGTTCTGACGCTGCGGCATGGCGTCGTGCAGACACCGGCGTTCATGCCGGTTGGCACGCAGGCGACCGTCAAGACGCTGCATCCGGACGAGGTTCGCGCAACCGGCGCGCAGATCGTCCTCGCCAACACCTACCATCTAATGCTTCGGCCGGGCCTCGAGACCCTGCAAGCCGCGGGTGGCCTGCACCGGTTCATGGGGTGGGACGGCCCGATTCTGACCGACAGCGGCGGGTTTCAGGTGTTTTCTCTGGCGCACAAGGCGAAGATCCGCGAGGAGGGGGTAACGTTTCGCTCCCATATCGACGGCACGCTCTACATGCTGTCGCCCGAGCGCGCGATGGAACTCGAAGTTGGCTTCGGCGCGGACATCATCATGCAACTCGATCATGTCATCGGCCTTCCTGCCGGCCGAGACGCCGTGCGAGACGCGACCGAGCGGAGTCATCGCTGGCTCGATCGGTGCATTGCCGCCTATCGCGGGTTGGATGGACCGGCGCGGGGGTCCGCCCTGTTCGGCATTTGCCAGGGAGGCCTGGAGCCGGATCTTCGGCGGGAGAGCGCGCGATACATCGCCAGCGCCGACGTCTACGGCTGCGCCATCGGCGGGTTGAGCGTGGGCGAACCAAAGACCGAGATGGCGGCGATGCTCGACGTGGTCGGTCCGGAGTTGCCGGTGGACAAGCCGCGCTACCTGATGGGCGTCGGTTCTCCGGAAGATTTGTGGATGGGTGTCGAGCGCGGCGTCGACCTGTTCGATTGCGTGCTGCCGACCCGATTGGCCCGGAACGCGGCGTTGTTCACGCCGGAGGGCCGGGTGAACATCCGGTCGCGCAAGTGGGCCACCTTGCACGAGCCGCTGGACCCGACGTGTGATTGTGCGTCCTGCACGCGATTCACGGCGGCATATCTTCATCACCTCTTCCGGGCCGACGAGGTCCTGGGGTTGCGGTTGGCGTCGGTCCATAACCTGCGCTTCCTTGCCCGTGAGATGGAGCGGATTCGCGCGGCCATCGAACAGGGAACGTTCAGCCAGGAAGCGCGGGCCTTCGAGCAGCGATACCGGCCGGTCGGAGCAACCGCCTAGCGCACCTGGCAGACGCGGAACCGCCGGGCTGTCTACAATCCGCACCAGGCGCGGCGCGCGCCTGCCGAGCCGACGCTGAGGACCATCGCCGTGCCGTACCAGCCGGAACTCGATCCCGAGCGGGTAGGCGCGATCGCCTGCGGCACGGACATTATCGAAATCGCCCGAATCCAGAAGGCGCTGGATGACTTCGGCGACCGCTTCCTGAACAAGGTCTATACCGAGCGCGAGCGCGAGCGGTATCGCGGGCGTGTCGCGGAGCTTGCAGCCCGGTTTGCCGCCAAGGAGGCGACCTCCAAGGCACTCGGGACCGGTATTCGCGGCATACGCTGGAAAGAGATGGAGATCATCTCGAACCGGCGGGGCAAGCCGATTCTCGTGCTGCATGGGGGCGCGGCGCAGCGAGCGGAATCGCTCGGGTTGGTCGCGTTCGACGTGTCGCTTACCCATTCGAGAACCGATGCGATGGCATTCGTGGTCGCCCTGCGCGGTCCCGATGCCGGGACGGAATGAAGGAGCCAGAGGTGACGAGAGCCAGTTCGAAGTCGGCCGCAGCGACGGCGATCAGCCGGGAGATGGTGGCCCCGTTGCTGCCACGCCGCGAGCAGGGAGCGCACAAGTGGGGCGTCGGCGGGGTGGTCATCTTCGCTGGCTCTCCGGGGTATGCGGGCGCCGCGGCGCTGTGCTCGATGGCTGCGGCACGGAGTGGGGCGGGCATCGTCGTGTTGGCCGCGCCGAGGTCGGTGAGCGGGCTGGTGGTCGGGTTTGCGCCTGAAGTCGTCACCGTTCCGCTCCCCGAAGGCGAAAGCGCGATGGGAAAGAAGGCACGCGAGAAGCTCGAGGAGCGCATCGAGAAGTCCATGGCCATCGTTATCGGTCCCGGACTCGGAGATGACGAGGCCGCGGATGCACTCCTGGCGTCGCTTTTTGGCAAGTCGAGCACGAAGGCGAGGATCGGGTTCGGCTTCGGCGCGCCGGCACCGGCGGCTGCCGCAACGGACCAGGCAGAGGGTCTCATCACCCGTTCCGCCAAGCCGCTGGTGATCGACGCGGACGCGCTGAACTGGCTCGCGAAGCAGGAAAACTGGCGCTCGCTCGTTCCGGCGGCGAGCGCCGTGCTGACGCCTCACGCAGGAGAGATGGCACGACTTCTCGGCAGAGAGGCTGCCGAGGTGGTGGCAAATCCAGCCGCCATCGCAAAGGAAGCGGCAGCAGCCTGGGGGCAGGTGGTGGTGTTCAAGGCTGGCGTAACGGTGGTGACAGACGGGGAGCGGACGCTGATTTCGGAGACGCCGCCTTCACTTGCCACGGCCGGGACCGGCGATGTGCTGGCCGGGAGCATCGGGGCGTTGCTGGCGCAGGGCCTCGCGCCCTTCGACGCGGCGACGCTCGCGGTCTGGACAGGAGCGGAGGCGGCGCGGCGGATCGAGAGCCGGGTTGGCACGCTCGGGCTGGTGGCGGGAGACCTCCCGTTGGCCTGCGCGGAGACGCTGGCGGATCTGGAACGGGGAGGCGCACGTGCCTGACAAGGATGGAACCATCACAGTCGCCGAAATCATGCGACGAGTTGTACCCACGGTCGCACCGGGGGATACGATCGGAACGGTGGCCTCGGTGATTGCCACCCACGGCGTGCCGGGGGTGCCGGTCGTCTCGGACGGCGTGATGCATGGAATCATCACCGAATCCGATCTGGTCTTCCGCGAGGCGGAGGTCAGCATTCCCGGCGTGGCGACCTTCTTCGACGCCGTGCTGGTAGGAGACGCCGGAACTCCCTTCGAGGAGGACCTGAAGCGGGTGCTGTCCGCCACCGCCGAGCAACTGATGACCGCGCCGGTCTATTCGATTCGGCAGCAGGCGACGTTGCAGGAGGTCGCCACGTTGATGACCGAATACAAGGTCAATCCCGTGCCAGTGGTGGACGACGGAAACAATCTCGTCGGGATCATCAGCAGGTCGGATCTCGTGCGAGTAATCGCCAGACTGGAAAACGAGGGAAATGGCGGCAACTGAATCGTTTCCTTGGGTAGGTCGGTCCACACGGGCCGAAATCGATCTCGACGCGCTTGCCGGAAACGTCCGCGCGCTCAGGCGGTTGCTGCCGGATGACGTCGCCTTCATGGCGGTGGTCAAGGCAAACGCCTACGGACATGGCGCGCGCGGGGTTGCGCGCGCAGCGATCGAGGCAGGGGCGACACATCTCGCGGTCGCGACGGTGGGCGAGGCCCGGGAATTGCGCGGCGCCGGCATTACCGCTCCCATCCTGATCCTCGGGCCGGTGGACCTCTCGGAAGTGCCCGAAGCGCTGGGCATGGGCATCCAGTTGTCGGTGACGACGCGGGAGTTGCTGGATGCGGTGCTGGATGCGTCCGGGACCCTGCCGGAGCCAGCAGCGGTCCATGTGAAAGTGGATACCGGCCTGAACCGGTACGGAGCGCCCGTTGAACTGGCGGTGGAATTGGCGCGGCGCGCGGTGGCTGCGCCGTCCGTGCGGTTCGCCGGGCTGTTCACCCATTTTTCGGAGTCAGAAGTCGAGGACCTGAGCTTCACACGTGGCCAGCAGGATGCCTTCCACGCCTGCGCAGCGGCGCTCGAGGCCGAGGGAATCCAGCCGGAGCTTCGTCATCAGTTGAATAGCGGCGGGATGATGCAGCGGCTCGACCCGGGGCAGATGGCCAGGGCTGGAATCATCCTGTACGGGATCTCTCCGGATGTTTGGCTGCCGCTGCCTGAAGGGGTGCGGCCGGTCATGCGGCTCCGGTCCCGGGTAGCGCGGGTGTTCGATCTGGCGCCCGGCGACAGCGTTGGGTACAACCGGACCTGGGTTGCTGAGCGGGCGGAGCGTGCGGCGTTGATTCCGGTTGGATACGCCGATGGCTATCGCCGCTCTTTCTCCAATCGTTCCTGGATGATGGCCGGTGAGACGCGACTCGATGTCATCGGCCGGGTGTCGATGGATCAGACCGTGGTTCGGGTGCCGGACGGCGCGGAGATCGCGCACGGCGATGAGGTGTCCGTCTTTGGCGACGGCTCCCGCGGCGAACCGACGGCGCAGGCATTGGCCGATCTCGCCGGTACGAATACCTACGAGATTCTCGTCAACATCGGTGCGCGGGTGCCGCGGGTGTTCTTGCGCGGCGGGAGCATCGTCGGCTCCGAGGACCGGCTGGGGCGGTAGCGGCACTCGCGCATCGTCGCGCGAGGGCCGCCGGGGCCGAGATCGGGCTCAGTCGCGGTTCTGGACGCTGCCCGCCATGTTCGGCATGGCGCGCCAGGTGAGTTCGGTTTCCTCGTCGATTTTCGATTCGTCGATGTCCACCCCCAAGCCGGGGCGGTCAGGGACAGTGACCACGCCATCGATCGGCTTGACCGGTTCCTTCCAGAAGAACTGGAGCAGTTCGTTCCACTTGACGAGGTATTCGACCCACGGCGTCAGCAGTTCGGGCATGGCGGCAGTGAGCGCCATGTTGGACGGGACCGAGTGGCCGTGGGCGATCACCGGGATGTCGTAGAGGCTGGCGAGGTGGCAGATCTTGACCATTTCGGAGAGGCCGCCCGCCCAGAACGTGTCGGCCTGCAGGAAATCGCATGCGCCCGCGTCGAGCAACTGCTTCATCCCCCACCGGGTGTATTCATGCTCGCCGGTGGCGATCGGGACGGGCGAGTGGCGGCGGATTTCGGCATGGAGGTCGATCTTGTCGGGCAGAACCGGTTCCTCGATCCAGTAGACATCGAACCGCTCGGCCTCGCGGGCGAACCTTAGCGTGTAGGGGCGGTCCCAACTCATCCAGGCGTCGATCATGATGCGGACGCCGGGGCCAGCGCCGTCGCGGATGGCCTCGACCAGTTCG